>NZ_JAJPRF010000016.1 GCF_021206925.1 Rhodoflexus caldus
GGTTTGGAATACTGATGACCTAATTTGGGCTTGTAGTATTGGTTGAAAACGTCTGCCAAGGCATTAAATTGTTCAAGGCTTAAACCTGTGGCAGCCTTACATTTCTTGTCACTTTTAAGATTATGAAAAATACTTGCCATAGTTATATAAATTTGAAAGAATCACCAAGTAAAATTAGGTAATTCACTGATAATCACCAACCAAAAGGTCTAATAGTTTCGTAAGTAACGATAATGTTCAGTACGCTTGTGTGTTTGATGTCAACAGTTGAAATTTTGGTAATACCGCCATTTTTAGCAGCCGTTCTGATACTGGCATCAGCATCAAAAAACAGTACACCAAAATAACCCGTTGCTTTTGCGGTACCTACTTTGCTGCCTATGGTGTTGCTTGTTGCATTAACAGGCAAAGTCAGTGCGCAACCGGACATCACGGCAGCAGTGGCCAATAGGGATAAGATTGTTTTGATTGTTTTAAACATACTTTTGTTTAGGTTTATTTTCCTACTCATAAGGCTTTTCGGGTTCGCCCCGTTGTTTTAAGTGGTTTCTGGACTCCACTTTTGGGTAAGCGTGGGTGGTCAGTCCACATACAGACCATTATCTTTATTCGGGGAAATAAAATCTTCTCACTCCGTCGCTACCAGCAGCACTTTGGGGCACTCTCTGATGAAATAGCGGGCGGCGGCCAGCAGGATATCCTGTTTTTGCATCTGCTCTACAGTGGTCGGCAGTTCTTCTTCTGCTTGATGGCTTTCGGGGCTGCGGAGTTGTGCCACCAACTTGCCGACTGTTTTGTAGCAGATTTTATGTCCTGCCGCATCTAACGAACAGGCAAGGTAACTGCCGGGGTATGTCTGCCAAGAATAGCCTTTGTTCTCTGCCAAATGGATACAGACTTCATAGTTGCCGCTTTGGTCGGTGCTGTCTTTCACGCGGATGTAGGTAACATAGACTAATTCGTTGTTTTTACTCTCCGCATCGTAGCGACGGATTTTCAACTCAATGCGGTTGAGCTCGTCAAGGCGGGCTTCCACAAAATATATTTTGTCATCTACTGGCAACTGGCTCACAAAAGGCAACTCAAAATTACCGGCCAAGCGGATGGGTTGCAGCACTGCCAGAGCTGTTGCTGCCGAGTCTGCTGCGACCGGGGCGAGGTCTGCGGACAAGGACACTGCTGCCGAATCTGTCAGAACGGGGCTTTCTGCCGACATCTGCCTGATAAGGCCGCTGTCCCTGTCGGCTACTGCCGCCGAGTCTGTGGGGAGAGGGTTTTCCATGGGAATTTGCGCCGTTGCCTCCGCCAATTCGGCATTTGTGGCGGCGGCCTGTTGCCGTTGCTCCACAAGGGCGGTTACTACGCTGTCGCGTTGTGCCTGCCTTGTTGCCATCATTTGGTCAAGCATGAGGGCTTCTTCGGTTTCCAATTCTTCGCCGGCTTCGTGCTGCCCCAAGGCACGGTTGTAGTTCATGATAAAATATTCCACTGTGGCGGCAAGCACGGTGCTGCGATTGATTTGCCCCCATTCGGCAGAGAAATTTTCTACGGTTTCTTGCTCGGCGGCCTGTACCATCGCGCCATTGTCAAAATGGGTTGCTGTTTGCTGTTGCAGGTCAAAGGTGGTTTCCAAATAACTGTCGGGCAGGTTTACCCAATTGTTTTTCTTCTTTTGGGCACCGAAAATGGTGATGCGCCAGCGCCGCGGATGATTGAACACGGTAGCCATGCGCCCTTTATAAACAGTTGTACCCTGCTCGCGGCTTTTCAGTGCCTGAATGTGCAGCCAGTATCCCGAACTATCTTGTGCGGAGACAATTCGGTAGCGGTACGTAACCCCTGCGTAAGGGAACTCCCGCGTGAAGTCCTGCCCAAGGGCTGTGCCTGTACCGGCAAGCAGTAGGATAATCAATAGGATAAAGTTATACTTCATAGGTCAAGTTGATAAATCGCCACAGGGAATAAGCAAAATGCTTATGTGCAATTTTAACAACTTTAAACAACTGTTGTTGTCAGGCAATTTGGTTATATAATGGCTCTTCCTTCATATAAACAAGACAACCGCTTTTTTTGATAAAATTGCTTGTCGCACAATACTATTTCAACAAAAAATCACATCTTGCAAAAAACAAGCAAACATTCAATAAATTGCAAAAACCTGTGGCAAGCGCAAAAATTTCATTTCTGACTATGAAAAGTTATATTTTACCCACAGTCGCACTTTCTCTGCTGTTGTACTTTTTAAGCAGTACGGAGCTATGGGCACAAACCCCGCCCAAATTCCACCGCCTCACCACCGCCGACGGGCTGCCCAGCAATGGTATTACTGCCATATTTGAGGATAAAACAGGTTTTCTATGGATTGGTACGGACGCAGGGCTGGCACGCTACGACGGCAAAAATATGCAGATTTTTCAGCATCAGCCTGACAATAAAAATTCCATTGCCGACAATACTATCTACAAAATCACTCAGGACGGAAAAGGCAATATGTGGATATTAACCGGTACCCACTTGAACCAATATGACCCCGTTTTACAGCAGTGGAAATATTACCCTCGTCTCAGTCCTTATGGAATGCTGGAACAAGCCATTTTATTTGCTGACCACGATGGCAATATTTGGTGGCTTAAAAAAAATGAGGTGAGTAGAGACAGTGTATCCATTGCTTATGTTTACCAATCCTACCGCGTCAAAACGGGTGAAATAAAGGACTATGTTTGTCGTTTCAGCCTGCCCAAACAAGACACGAGCAAAAAACAAAACGTTTATCCGAACCTATTGGAGTACAAAGGAGAACTCTACGCTGCAGGGGGCTTTATGAAATACGACAAAGCCCGCGATACCTTCGTGCAAATCTATGCAGGCGAAGGACTGCCTTACAACTTACGTACCTTTGCCATGACCCACGATGAGTATGGCAATGTTTATTATTTTGGTGCAGAAAGAGGTCGTGAAATCTGGCACTATGACCTTAATAATCACAAAATACAATTAGTTGCCAATAGTCCTCTTCAAAAGGATATTCCTTTTCCAAACAGGCACTATATGCAGAGTGCAGGCACGACATTTGCCGCGCTGTATGATAACCTATCCCGCAGGATATGGCTGGCAAGTTTCGGCGGCTTGGTAGAAATAGACCTTGAAAAGAAGCGCCATTTTCTTCATACCCCTAACGATTTTGATAATTTTTCTCTTCCCAACCCCCAAGTTGTTGCTTTGTTCCGCGATACGAACGGGAATATATGGGCAGGTACTTCTAACGGATTAGCCTACTTTCCTTCGCGTCCGCAGTTTTTTCATGAGTACCCGCGCATATTAGAAAACAAAATCCCACTTTCTAATTCCAACTTAACAGGCTTTGCTGAGGACAATCAAAAACGCATTTGGGTAGCTACCGCAAAGCATATCTCTTATTGGAACAAAACCGATTATGATACCCTACCTCTTCCGCCGCCGAAAGAACCGGTTTTCAATAAGTCAATCAAAAACATGTCAAACATACGCAGTATAGCCTTTTTGGAAAATACCATATACGCAGGCACTTGGGGCGCAGGCATCTATAAAATTAATCCCGACAACAGAAAAGCCGAGTATCTATCGCCCGCCCTGCTTAACGAAGACAAGGAGGATAAATTAGAAATTGAGAAGCCATTAAGTCAATCACTGCCTTTTATTAGGCAAGCCAAAACAGATGAAGCAGGCAATCTTTGGGCAATAGATTGGGGGATAGGTTTAGACCTTTTGCGCTACAACCCGCGCACGCAAACATTCAGACGGTATCTGGTTGATAGATCTAACAAGAATTGTTTTGCCGACACAAGCGGCGTAGCAGGCGGGCAGTTGATGAGTTTTGCCATCAGCCCCGAAAGAATATATGTAGGTTCGGAGGTAAGCGGGCTGTATCAGTTTGACCGAAAAAAACTTTGCTTTGAGCGGCGTTACAGTTACGATGCCGCCAACCCTAAATCTATTTCCAGCAACAAAGTAATTACGGTATTTGTCAGCAAGGCAGGAGAAGTTTGGGCAGGCACGGAAAACGGACTCAATCGCCTGAAAAAAGACGGCACCTTTGAGCGCTTCCAAAACTTCCCGAACAATTACATTGTCGCCATTGAAGAAGACAACAAAGGCTTTTTGTGGATAGCTACACAAAACGGACTTTGTAGATTCAATCCACGAGACGGAAAATACATTTACTACAACGAACACAACGGGCTGCAAAGCGGCGGCTTTAATGATAACGCCATTTTCAAAAGCAGCAGCGGCGAAATTTACGTAGGCGGCGCCAACGGTTTTAACTACTTCCATCCCGACAGTGTTATTGCCCGACAAAAGCAAACCGCGCCGCGCGTGGTGCTCACCCACTTGAAAGTGATGAACAAGGAATATGTGTCGCAAGATACGGCATTAGAGTTTCACAAGGCGATTACATTGGCACACGACGAAAACGACCTGCAACTCACCTTTGCGGCTTTGGATTTAAGCGCACCTGCCAACAACCGCTATCAGTACAGGCTTATCCTGAAAAACGACGGCTGGTTTAACCTGTTCAGCCGCCCCGATACAACATGGATAAGCATGGGTAACAATAACCTGCTCAACCTGCCCCGCGTGAGTTTCGGCGAGTATGTGCTGGAAGTGCGCGCCTCTGCCGCCCCCGACATCTGGAGCAGCGGCGAGCAAATGCTCCGCTTGTACTTAACCGTTTGCCCACCTTTTTATGCCGCCAAAGCCTTTGTTTTCGGAGCGGCGCTCTTGCTGGCAGGCGGCATTTTTGCCGCCGTGCGATACCGCGAAAGAAAAAAACGCAAAGAGCTTGAACAACGCAACCTTCAGTTACAACGAGAAGTGGATAAGGCTACCGCCGAATTGAGAGAAAAAAACGAAGAACTGGCAAAGCAAAAAGAAGAAATCAGTGCGCAGGCGGAAGAGCTTAAAACCCAAAATGAACTCATTGAAAAGCAGCGGCAAGAACTGGCAGACCTACGGACTTCGCAATCGCACGACACCAAGAATAATTACCAACGCCTTATAGAGCTGATTAAGGAAGAAATAAAGTACCAAACCGACCCTAAAGCTATAGAATCGCTTGAAAAAATTGCTACTGTCGCTTCTATTCGTGCTCACTTGTCGCGCAGAATTTATGAGGAACAAAAAAAAGATGCTACCTATCGGTACGACCTGCCTACCTACATTAATGAAATCATCTACGAACTTAGTAGCATTGCCGCCGGCAGCAATTTTGATGAGTTGCAATGGAGTACTTCGGTGGAAAATATGCAGTTGCAACCCAAAGAAATGAGCGGTTTGGAACGCATTATGAACGAACTTTACCACAATGCCGAAAAGTATTTGCGAAATTTGCCCTATGCGCCTCATATCCACATTGCCATCAAAAAAACCGATACGGGCTGGATGTTTACTTACCAAGACAATGGCAGCGGCTACCCTGAAGCCGTGCTGCAAAAAGGTGCCAGCGCACTTGCCGACCTGTACCGCACATCCGGCGACCTTTACGGAGAGATGCGTATTGCCAATAACAATGGTGCTTATTTTGAGTTAATTGTTAATAATAGTACCGATAACAAACAGAAACGACAACAACCTCAACAGGCATAGCGATATGGAAATTTTTATATTGGAAGATGACCCGCCTTTTGCCCGCGGATTGGCCGACCAATTGGGAAAATGGAACCATACGGTAGCCTTTCATGCACGCAGCTACGAAGAAGCTGTAGAGTGGTTAGCAAACACGCAACAACTACCCGATGCGGCTATTCTGGACTTATGCCTTGGCGATGAAGACAACCGCGAAGGTTTTGACGTTGCCGAACTTTTGGCAGAAAAGTATCACGTACCTTTTATTTTCTACTCCGGGCTGGACGATGGCTCTACTGCCAGATTAGTTGATCAATACGAGGCCGAGCACTTTGCTAAAGGTGATATACGCAGCCTAAAAAACGCTTTGATACGCATACAAGCCCGTAACAAACACACACCTAAACAAACAAGCTACGACACAGCACACATCCGCATTACCGACACGGAAAACCGCGGCGTAGAGTTATTCATTCCTATAGCAAAGATTGTTTGGATAGATACGCAAGCCGGCAACAGGGCATCGCGTATTGAGCTGCGCGTTACTGACGGGAAGAAAATCACCTCCTACAAAAATGGGCATACTTTGAGCAGTTTCCTTGAAGAATTAGATAAGGAATTCCCACAACTGAACCTTTCTAACGTTTTTATCCGAATTAACAAATATACGATTATCAACAAGCATTACATCAGCAAGCGCGTGAGCGACGAAATATATCTGGGAGAAAAATCTTTTACTATTGGCGACACCTACAAGGAGGAACTCAAAAAATACCTGCCGCCCAAAATCTAAGCCTTTTGCAACACCCAAATACCCCTTTGCTACAGGTGCGTATAGCGACACTGAGGGACTGCTTAATATTGAAATAGCATTAAGCAAGTTTGTTTCACGTTAACCCTCAATCGCTATGAAAAAAGGCTTTATTCCTCCCAAAGGCTTCAACACCCGCAAGCACTTGCTTGCCGATGCGCCCTATGTACGACTGTTATCCCAAAAGCTACACGCCAAAATAGCAACTGATTGGGCTGAAAAATGGCAGCCGCTTAATTTAGGCAGTTCACTTGCAGATTGTCGCGGCATCCGCAGCTACTCGGCTTTCATCAGCCAACTGGGTGATGACATTCTTGCCGTCTATAACCAACAAGGACATAACGAAAAAATAGGTATCAGCGAATCATCGCTTAAACGCCTGCTGGACAGTAAGCGCTTGCCCTCTTTCTTGCAAGTATCAATCAAAAAGATGCTGATGGCTTATATCGGTTATGCTTCGTGGGAAGAGTTCCAACAAAAACACAGCGACGAAATTAATAGTTTCCCAGCATCGGAAGTTGTGCCGTCGCTGCCTGCTCAGCAAGTGCTGTTGATTGCTGTTTCCTATACGGGTTCCGTCCGTGCCTATCGCTTTCGCAACGTAAATTACACAACGGCCACCGCTTCGGGCTGATGCCGTGCCATAGCTTTGCTTCATTCAACGCGAATATACTTTAAACCTAATAACCTGACAGGTGTCCAATACCTGTCAGGTTTAAATGCTTTGTTTTCAACAACTTAAATAAAAATTTTCGCAAAATCACGCGAGTTTTGCGATAGAATCGTAGAAAAATTTAATTTGATTCGGTATTGCACCTGTAGGGACAGGGGATGCCCGTTGCACGTCGCCTGTCCCTACAAATCTAATTGCTCAACTTCTGCGCCTTATCCATCTCAACTTTGTTAAATTTGCCTGAATCTCCACTCAGACAAATACGAAAATGATTACACTTGGCGACAAAGAATACTTCCCCGGCATCGGCGCAATTCCCTACGAAGGTGCAGACTCCGACAATCCGCTGGCTTTTAAATATTATGATGCCAACCGCGTGGTAGCAGGCAAAACGCTCAAAGAACACCTGCGTTTTGCGGTAGCCTATTGGCATTCGTTCTGTGGCACAGGCAGCGACCCGTTCGGTGTACCGACCAAAGATTTCCCTTGGGCAACCGCCTCCGACCCCATTGCCCAAGCCAAGGAAAAAATGGATGCGGCTTTTGAATTTATCACCAAGTTAGGCGCAGGCTTCTACTGCTTCCACGACTTTGACGTAGTGGAAGAAGGCACATCAATAGCCGAAAGCGAGCGCCGGATGCGCATCATGACCGATTATGCAAAAGCCAAACAGCAGGCTTCGGGCGTGCAGTTGCTGTGGAACACCGCTAATTTGTTCAGCCACCGCCGCTACATGAACGGCGCAGCCACCAATCCCGATTTTAGTGTAGTTGCTTATGCGGGTGCGCAGGTGAAAAACGCCTTAGACGTTTGCATTGAGCTTGGCGGGGCAGGCTATACCTTCTGGGGCGGGCGCGAAGGCTACCTCAGCCTGCACAATACCGACATGAAGCGCGAATTGGAACACATGGGGCGTTTCCTCACCATGGCACGCAACTACGCCCGCAAGCAGGGTTTCAAGGGCTATTTCTACATAGAGCCCAAACCCGCAGAACCCAGCAAGCACCAATACGATTTTGACGCAGCCACTTGCATCGGCTTTTTGCGCCAATACGGCTTGCAGGACGATTTCCGCCTCAACTTAGAAACCAACCATGCCACCTTGGCGGGGCATAGTTTCCAGCATGAGTTGCGCGTAGCGGCCGATGCGGGTATGTTTGCCAGCATAGATGCCAACCGCGGCGATTACCAGAACGGATGGGACACCGACCAGTTCCCCACCGACCTGTTTGAACTCACCGAAGCCATGCTGATTATTTTGGAAGCAGGCGGATTTACGAGCGGCGGCATTAACTTTGATGCGAAAACGCGCCGCAATTCAACCGATTTGGAAGATTTGTTTATTGCCCACATCGGCGGAATGGATGCCTTTGCCCGTGCACTGATGATTGCTGACAACATTCTCAAAAAATCGCCGTACCTGCAAATGCGCCAAAACCGCTATGCGAGCTTTGACAGCGGTGCGGGTGCCGATTTTGAGCAGGGCAAACTTTCATTGGAAGACTTGCACCGCATCGCTTCGGAAAGCCCCGAACCGAAACTCATCAGCGGCAAACAGGAACTATACGAAAATATTATCAATCAATACATCCGATAAAAAACCATGCAAAGTTGGCTTGACATCCCTCAAAACTCTGATTTTTCCATTTACAACCTGCCCTATGGCATTTTTTCGTACGGCAAAAAAAAGCCGCGTGCCGGAGTTGCCATCGGCGATTTCATCATAGACCTGAAACGGGCACACAAAAAAGGAGTGTTTGAGGATATCAAAATCCCCAAAAAAGTTTTTGATAAACCTGTACTGAACGACTACATCCGCTTGGGGAAACCCGTGCATCGTGCAGTTCGCGAGCGCTTGCAGGAGCAACTGCAAGACCCTACAAGTCTGCTGTTCCGCTATCAGCACAAATTGCTTGTACCGATGGAGGAAGCCTCTATGCACCTGCCCGTTGAAATTGGCGATTATACCGATTTTTACAGCAGCGAAGAGCACGCCACCAACGTGGGCAAAATGTTCCGCGGCGAAGCTAACGCACTGATGCCCAACTGGAAACATCTGCCTGTTGCCTATCACGGCAGAGCGTCTTCCATCGTGATTTCGGGTACGCCTATCCGCCGCCCGATGGGTCAGTCGCGCCCTAACGACAACGAACCGCCTGTTTTCGGGCCTTCCAAAGCAGTGGATTTTGAGTTAGAGGTTGCCTTCATCGTCAGCCGCGACACAGAACTTGGCGAGCGCATTCCTGCCGAGCACGCCGAAGACTACATCTTTGGGCTGGTGCTCTTCAACGACTGGTCTGCCCGCGACCTGCAAAAGTGGGAGTATGTTCCGCTGGGGCCTTTTCTGGGTAAAAACTTCGGCTCTTCCATATCGCCGTGGATTGTAACCTTAGATGCGCTGGAACCTTTCCGCACGCAAGGGCCTGAACAAAACCCACCCGTGCTCCCCTACCTGCAAACCGAAGGTGCACGCACATTTGATATCCAATTAGAAGTGGCCATCATTCCCAAGGCGGTAGAGGAAGAAACGGTTGTCTGCCGTTCAAATTTCAAATACCTGTATTGGAACATGGCACAGCAGTTGGCACACCACACCGTCAATGGCTGCAACATCCGCGTAGGCGACCTGATGGCCTCCGGCACCATCAGCGGCCCGACACCCGATTCGTTCGGCTCTATGCTGGAACTGACTTGGAACTGGAAAAACCCGCTCACCATGAGCGACGGCAGCACACGAACCGCTATCAACGATTTGGACGTAGTCATCATGCGCGGCCACTGCGAAAAAGACGGCATTCGCGTAGGGTTTGGCGAAGTGGAAACGCTGCTACTACCTGCGGAGTAGGCTCATTTGATATTGTCGCAAAGAAATTCACCTGTTACAATGGTTTGCTCCACTAACGAAGAGGCTTTAAACTTCTGCACAAACTCATTGTCGCGGTGAAAGTCCACATTACGAAGTCTTTTAACAGAGGCGCGGAATTCCTTGCTGATTTTGAGGTTTTCTGCGCCTGTTCCGTTTTGTAGCGCTTTGTGTATATCAAGCAAGCCGTTGATGGTTATCCGCAAGTCAAGGAAAAAACTTTCGTATTCGGGGCTGCTTTTTTTCCATGCCTCTATTTTTTTCAGGTATTCCTGCGACATGTAGTCATATTGCCGCGATTTGGCTGCCAAATCCGACTTCATCATTTCGCTTTCAAGCGCAATAAACGCTTTCAGGTATTTAACCGATTCGTCGGAGGCTTCCATTTCTATGATTTTCCGTTTGACAACGCGCATGGTTGCCGAGGAAAGCATATCCTTGGTAGCAGGCCATGCAGTCATAATAATCTCAGGCTTAATTTTTTTACCCGACAAAATGCTGCCTACGGTCTGGTAATGCTTTTGGTATTTTATCAACGAGGTGTACTGAATGGTACTGTCGCTGAGTTGGCGGTACAGCACTGCAATTGCATCAATTTCCGCACCGAGCAGTTGGGCATTAGGCTTATCAATTCCTGCTTTTTCCAATGCTGCCATTATTTTCTCCGCATCCTTTTGCGCTCGCGCCTCGCCTTGTAACATCCATACCAACAAAGCCGGCAACAGCAACAAGTAGGTTTGATATAATAGCCTGTCCATTTGTGCGTTATCTTGAGTAGCAAATTAAAGGAAAATCACAAATTTGCGGCAAACATTTTGCAACAATTTTGAATCAGATAACCTGTCGTATGCGTAAATATTTTCTACAATCCATTGCAATGATTGCATTGATAATGCCTTTTTTAACTGCTCAACTGTATGCGCAAGCCGACAGCGAATCTACGGCATTGGATTATTACATGAAGGCTGAAAAGTTCCGTACGGGCAAACGCTTCATTGAAGCCATAGAAATGTATGACAGAGCCATTAGCCTTGAAGCCAACAATTTTAAGTACTACCACTCCAAAGCGCTTTGCTACTACGGTCTGAAAGATTTGCCCAACACCATTATGACAATGGAAAAGTGCCTGCAAGTGAAAAAAGACTTTGTTCCGGGGCTTTTGCTGTTGGCACAATGTTACAAGCAATCGCAAAAAAACAATGAATACATCCTCACCTTAGACAACGCTTTCAAATATGAAACAGACATACCCAAAAAAGTTGATTACAAAACCAATATCGTAATAGCCCTGCTGCGCAACAAGGAATATGCGCGCGCCAAACCGCATGTGATTCAAGCCCGAGCACTGGCTCCCAGCGACGAAAATTTGATGTATTTGGAAGGAAAAATTCTCAATGAACTCAACGATTTTCGTGCAGCAAAAGAGATTTTAAACAAACTTATCAGCACCTTAACCGAAAAAAACCCCAAAATTACAGCCAAGTACTACTACGAAATGGGTTATGCCTGCTACAAGTTGGGTAATTTTGAACTGGCGTTTGACTATTGGAAAAACGCTGACTACGGCTATTTTAAAAATCAGATTGCCAGTTACAATCCGCGGACATACTTAGCAACGGCCATGTGCTACTACAAAATATACGACTTTGCCAAAGCCCGCGAAAATTTGGACATTGCTATTAAAATCCAGCCGAACCTGACCCCTGCCTACATGTTACAGGCAGAAATGGCAAAAAAGGAACTCAAACAGGATGCTGTTATTGCCGCCTATCAAACCGCATTGACCAACGAAAGCGAGCCTTCCAAAAAAGGTGAAATTTGCAAAGCCCTTGCCAACGCACTGATGGAATCGCAGCGATTTACGGACGTAGTCAATATTACTTCACAAGGACTCAAACATACGCCGGGCGATTATCAGATGCTTTTTTTGCAGGCAATGGCCTACTACCGTGCCAAACAGTATGTAGAGTCGCTGAAAGTACTGGAAATTATTTCAGGCAATCAGGCATTAGATGTGGAAAACCGCGCGATGGTAAATTTTGCCATTGCTACCATCTACAAAATAACCGGACAAACAGATAAGGCAAAAGCTGCCTATAAAAAAGCCGAAGCGGGAAGTTTCACCAGAACCGTGCAGTTGGAGTTGGCCGATATGGAAGGTACGCTCAAAGCCCCTGATTTTGTTGCAGAAGATATTCCGCTGCCGCAGACGCAGTAGCCTTTCAAGCCGGGATTTCGGATAAAAAAATCGGCAGAAATCTGCGCCATCTGCCGAGGTGAATCAAAGTGTTATTTTACGGGGTGGCAGTAAACAGCCTCTTTTTGGTTAGGGTCGGGCAGTTTGGGACTGATGTAAGGAATCCCCAGCCCTAAACCGCGCAAGATGAAAAGTGTAGCCAAAAGCATCGCCAGATACGGACGAACCCCTTTGATGACATTACGCACCTTGATACTTATCAACTGACTGGAAATGGCAGTGGCAAGCATCATAGGAACGGTACCCATGCCAAAACCTGCCATGTGCAACACGCCATCCGTCATGCTGTCGGCAAGAACAGCCGTTGCGCCCGCCATGTAAACAAAGCCGCAAGGCAGCAGCCCGTTCAACATACCAATTAATACGAAAGTAGCAGGTGAAGGACGGTGCAACAACCAACTGAAGCCCTTTTTGATGAAATCTGTAAGGTAGCTCAACCCCAGCCAGCGGCTGAACTTGCTGCCGAGTGTGCCCGGCACAAAATAAACAATCACAATCAGGATGCCCAGTTCAAAAGCTATCCATTGCTGATAACCCGATTTGAAAAAGGTTTCGCCGAAATACCCCAGCAGCACACCAATCAGTGTATAAGTAATCACTCTACCACTGTTATACAGAACGGCATCCCGAATTAATGCCAAGCGGGTGCTCAAATCCATCGGGATGGAGAGTGCAATGGCACCACACATCCCGACACAGTGAAAACTGCCAAGCAAACCCATCAGAAATCCACTCCAAAGGCCAATCATGACTCTGTATATTTATTGCACCTGAAATGCATAATCTTTAAAATAGCTTTTGCCGTTGCTTGTCAGTTGCAACTTGGCACGCCAATAACCCTTGGCAAGCGGCTCGGTATGAATACTTTGCCTGCCTTCTTCGTCGGGGGTAAAAGCAACTTTAAAATCCAGCCGTGCATCGGAGGGGCGGTAAAAATAAATTTCCCCTTGGCTTGTTTTTACCCATTCTTTGGGGCATATGAAAGTCAATCCGGTGGCTGTTTCTTCCATGCGAAGCAAGTTTCCCGCCTCTTTTGCATGGCTCACTGCCTCTGCATGTGCGTTAAAGTTCTCTTCCTGACGGTAATAATCTTTACTTACCATAGGTACATCGCTGCGCACGGCCACTACTACCATATACCCAATCATCATTGCAAAAAGTACAAAAGTTACCACAACTCCGTGTCCCCAGTGAAATCTCATATGTCTGATTCGTTTATGTTTGAAAGTAAATGTTTGCTATATAAACCCGGCAAGTTTTTGGGCAGCAGCCATTGCTACATAGGCCCCATAAAACTTGTTTTAGCTGTTTCCAGCAATTCATCATTGGCATTGTAAATACCGATTTTAACAGGAGTTTTCATACCTGTCAACTGACTTTTATCTAACTCGATAAAAAATGCACCATCGGCAAGCCCTTCGGCAGGTACTGTCAGCGCATCGCCTACAAGACGAATTTTGCCCTGCGGTTCCAGCAATCTGATTTGCACGGGCAAAGCATCGTGCGACTTGTTGATAATTTTGATATTGTACAAATTGGTAATGTTCCCGTTTTCATTTTTTTGGAACAACGTACCTTGTGCACGCATTACTCGCACGCCAATCATGCCACGGGTGAACAAAAAGCCACCGATAATACCCAAAAGCGCCAACAACACTACCGAATAAGCAGCCATACGCGCGGTGAATCGCTTAGGTTTTTCTGCATCGGGATAGCGACCTTGCTCGATTTCATTGCGGGAGGCATAGCGCACCAAGCCGCGTGGTTTGCCGATTTTGTCCATAATGCTGTCGCAGGCATCAATGCAGGCCGTGCAGTTGATACATTCCAACTGTGTGCCGTTGCGAATGTCAATGCCTGTCGGGCAAACATGTACGCACTGCATACAGTCAATACAGTCGCCAAGGGTGCGCTCTTCGTTTTTGCGCATCTTGCCGCGAGGTTCGCCGCGCACCTCATCGTAGGTAATCACCACCGAATTTTTATCTAACAGAACCCCTTGCAAGCGGCCGTAAGGGCAAACGACCGTACAAATCTGCTCACGGAAATAGGCAAAAACCGTATAGAATACGCCGCTGAATATCAACATGGCCGTAAAGCCAGCCAGATGTTGGCTGACAGGTTCGGTAACAATTTTGTACAATTCCTCAATACCGATGATGTAGGCAAGAAACGTATTGGCAATCAGTAGCGAAATGGCGTAAAAAACAGCGTATTTGGTGCCTTTTTTCAAGATTTTTTCGCGATTCCACGGCATTTTGTCCAAGGCTTTCTGCTGCATGTAGTCGCCTTCTATAAGGTACTCGATTTTGCGGAAAACCATCTCCATAAAAATTGTTTGCGGACACGCCCACCCGCAAAAAAGTCTGCCATAAACCACCGTAAACAGGATAATGAAGACAACCCCCGCCAGCAGCATCAACACAAAAATGTACATATCCTGCGGCCAGAATACATTGCCCAAAATAACGAACTTTCGTTCCAGAATATTAATCAGCAGCAGCGGATAGCCGTTAATTTTAATAAACGGCCCGGCAAACAGAAAAATCAGCAAAATGGCTGAAAACCAATGCCGATAACGTGTAAAATCGCCGGAAGGCTTCTTTGGGTAAACCCATTTGCGTTTACCTTTTTCATCAACGGTTGTCAGACGGTCGCGAAACGATTCGTCCTGATGCAGCAGATGGTCTGTGATATCTTTCATAGCTATTGTTATATGTCGTAAACCTGACGAAACTCATCGGGTTTATTCCATGCAAATATGATACAACCACCGCTCAAAAAAGATGATGTAGGTCATCTCCCCCATTTTTTCATAACTTTGCCATTGTTGCAAATCAATTTTTTATGAAGATTTCCTATCAGTGGCTTAAACAGTTTATCAACATAAACGAATCGCCCGAAACAGTCGGCAAAATGCTGACCGGCGTAGGGCTGGAAGTAGAAGCAATTTATCCCGTAGAAACCGTTAAAGGCGGACTGGCAGGTGTGGTCATTGGCCATGTGCTGACTTGCCAAAAACACCCTAACGCAGACAAACTCAGCCTGACTACCGTAGATATTGGCGGAGGAGTGGTTGCACCCATCGTTTGCGGTGCTCCTAACGTAGCCGCCGGGCAAAAGGTGCTTGTAGCAACCGTTGGTGCAACTTTGTACCCTACGCAAGGTGAACCTTTTACCATCAAAAAAGCCAAAATCAGAGGCGAAGCCTCCGAAGGCATGATTTGCGCCGAGGATGAACTCGGACTGGGCACTTCCCACGACGGCATTATGGTATTGGACACCGACCTGCCTCCCGGAACGCCTGCGGCGCAGTTGCTGCAATTGGAAAATGATTACGTGTTTGAAATCGGGCTGACACCCAACCATGCCGATGCAGCCTCTCACTACGGGGTAGCTCGCGACCTGCACGCACTGACAGGTCTGCAAATCTGCTTCCCCGAATCTTTTGAACACAAGGTAGGCAGTCGTCGGGAAAAAATAGAGGTCATTGTAGAAAATACGGAAGCCTGTCCGCGCTATTCAGGCTTGACTATCAGCGGCTTACAAGTAAAAGAATCGCCCGAATGGCTCAAAAAACGCTTGCAGGCAATTGGCCTCACCCCTATTAACAATGTAGTAGATGCCACCAACTACGTACTGCACGAGTTAGGCCAACCGCTCCACGCTTTTGATTTAGACAAAATTGCAGGGCGTACCATTCGCGTGAAAACTTTGCCCGAAGGCACGGTTTTCCGCACCTTAGACGATGTGGAGCGCAAACTCACCGCCCGCGACCTGATGATTTGCGACGGCAACAGCCAACCCATGTGTATCGGGGGCGTATTCGGCGGCAAAGAATCGGGCATTTCTGACAGCACGACGGCCATTTTCCTTGAAAGTGCATACTTTCATCCGGGCTATATCCGTTCCAGCGCCATGCATCATCGGCTGAAAACAGATGCAGCCTATCGCTTTGAGCGCGGAACCGACCCTAATATGACGGTTAAAGCCTTGAAACGTGCCGCCTCCATCATTATTGACATTGCAGGCGGAGAAATTTCTTCGGATATTATTGACGTTTACCCGCAGCCGATTCCGCATCGGCAATTCACGGTTAAATACAAAAACATAGACCGCCTGATTGGCAAGCAGTTAGACCGTGCGTTGATTCGTCAAATTTTGCAACGCCTTGAAATTCAGATTTTGGCAGAAGACGAAACAACTTTTACCGTTTCAGTTCCGCCCTATCGCGTGGACGTATTCAAAGATGCGGACATCGCCGAGGAGATTTTGCGCATTTACGGCTTTGACAACGTAGAACTGAAATCTTCGCTCAATGCAGACTATCTGGCGGAGTATGCAGCGCCCGACTTGTTCAAAATCCGCATGGAACTAACCAAAATGCTGGCAGCAATCGGTTATCACGAAATAATTACCAACTCGCTGACCAAACCGGCCTATGCAGAAGCGCTGGCCATGCCTGTGGAACACAATGTGGAAATTGCCAACCGCCTCAGCAGCGAACTGGGCGTGATGCGTCAGTCGCTCCTGTTTTCGGGTTTAGAAGTACTTGCCCACAATATCAGCCATCGCCAAAAAGATTTTCGCTTCTTTGAGTTCGGTAAAACCTATCAAAAGCAACCCAAAGCCGACGGAACAACTTTCTATGCAGAAAATGACCGACTCGTGTTGTTTGCTACGGGCAACCAACATTCGGAAAGTTGGCAGGTTGCCGAAAAGAAAACCGACTTTTTCCAACTGGCAGGCACGGTGCAAAAAGTGCTGCAAAAGTTAGGCGCAACACAAGCCGCCCCGCAGGAAATAGATGGAAGCAACCTGTTTGCCTACGGGCTGGCCTTTGTGATGAACAAGCGCGAGGTGGCCAGAGTCGGGTTGGTGCAGATGCAACATGCCAAATCGGTTGATATCAAGCAGGAAGTATTTTATGCCGAAATAGACTGGACATATTTGGCCGGCAAATTGAAACAACCGACATATAGCGAACTTTCCAAGTTCCCCGAAGTGCGCCGCGACCTGTCCTTAGTGCTTGACAATCAAGTGAGTTTTGACCAAATTCGCCGATTAGCTTATCAAACCGAACGACAGTTGCTTAAAACAATCAATGTTTTTGACGTGTTCACGGGCGAAAGTCTTGGCAGCGGCAAAAAGGCCTATGCGCTCAGTTTCATCCTCCAAGACCAACATCAAACCCTGACCGACCAAGTCATTGACAAAACCATGGAAAAACTGATGGGCGCATTTGAGCGACAACTTGGAGCAGTTATCAGAAAATAAAAACAACATAAATCATGCAGGTAAAAATTTTACACACCGGTGCTATTGAAAATAACGCCGACCTTGCGGTGCTGATGGTTAGTAGTCCGGAAGAGGCTTTTGCGTTTTGCTCCGGCAAACCGGAATACGACTATCTGGTGCAGAAAGCCGAAAAAGGCGACGAAGTAATTGTTTTGAACCAGTGGATGCGCAAAGTCTACTGCATCGCCGCATGGAATCAGCAAAAAGGGAAACAACTGCCTGATTATGAGCGATTAGAAAAAATCAGACGCGGAGGCAACCGCATTGCCAAACTGATGCAGGAAGACGGCAGCACACAAATACAACTCACCGTTGGCAATGATGAAACCGCTGCGCTGCTCGCATTGGCAGAAGGAATAGCCTTGGGTTCTTATCAATTTTTAAACTACCAACCTGCCAAACAGGCAAAACAGCAAACCCCGACGATTTATTGCTATGCAGCTAACAATATTCAACCTGCATTAGATGAACTTTCAAGGGTAACGGCGGCCAACTTTCTTGTGCGTGATTTAGTAAACGAGCCGCCAATGACGCTGACGATACAGGAACTTTCCGCACGTGCCATTGCAGCAGGCCAAGAGGCCGGTTTTGAGGTGGAAGTTTTGCACAAAGCACAAATAGAAGCCCTCCGCATGAACGGCTTGCTGACCGTAAATAAAGGCAGCGCCACAGAACCGGCTTTTAATATCCTGACTTACAAGCCCGCCAATGCCGTCAATGCAAAACCGTTGGTGTTGGTTGGCAAAGGAATTGTCTATGACACAGGTGGTTACAGCATCAAAACCTCCGAAGGCATGGAAACCATGAAATGCGATATGGGCGGCGCTGCTGCCGTAATTGGCGCACTGACGGCCATTGCCTCCAACAAGTTGCCTGTGTACGTCGTAGGGCTGATTCCTTCTACCGACAACCGCATTTCCTCGCACGCCTATGTGCCCGGCGATATTATTACATATGCCAACGGCAAAAGCGTAGAGGTACTTAATACGGATGCCGAAGGCCGATTGATTCTGGCTGACGCACTCATTTACGCACAAAAATACGAGCCGCAGTTAGTCATTGATTTGGCAACACTGACAGGCGCAGCCATGCGCGCCATTGGTCGCGAAGCCTGCGTAATGATGGGCACGGCACCCGACGAAGTAAAACAGCGACTCATCGCATCGGGCAGAGCTGTTTACGAGCGGATAGTAGAGTTTCCGCTGTGGGATGACTACGACCAATACATTAAATCAGAGATTGCTGATATCAAAAATACAGGTATTCCTGAGGCCGGTGCTATTACGGCAGGCAAGTTTCTGGAACATTTTACGGCATACGACTGGATACATTTAGACATTGCCGGGCCAACTTTCATCAAATCTGCCGACCACTATCGCGGCCCTAACGGAACAGGTTACGGCGCAAGGCTGTTATATGATTTTGTGAAAGGTTTTTTTGCCTGATAATCAACCATGAGCAAAAAGTTAATCCGTTTTGACTGGGCTATTAAAAGGTTGCTCCGCAACAAAGCAAACTTTGTTGTGCTTGAAGGTTTTTTGTCTGAATTATTGTTTGATGATATTAAAATTCAGCGCATTTTGGAAAGTGAAAGCAATCAACTTTCCGAAGATGACAAATACAATCGTGTAGATATTCTTACCCTCAACTCCCGCAATGAATTGGTAATTATTGAAATACAGAATACCTACGAAATTGATTATTTTCATCGCATGATATACGGCGCTGCCAAAGCACTCACAGAAAATCTCAATATCGGGGAACCCTATTCTAATGTCAAAAAAATCATATCCGTAAACATTGTTTACTTTGATTTAGGTCAAGGACAGGATTATATTTACAAAGGCACTACTACCTTTCAAGGTTTGAGGCAAAAGGATACTTTGCAACTTTCGGGCAGGCAAAAACGAACCTTCAACAGCATCCAAGTGGCCAATATTTTTCCTGAGTACTACATCATCAAAGTCAATCAGTTTGACGATGTCGCCAAAGATAAGTTGGATGAGTGGATTTATTTCTTGAAAAACAGTGAGGTAAAAGACGAGTTCCAAGCAAAAGGTTTAGCCGAAGCAAAGGAAGTATTGGATATCATGCGATTAGATAAAGAAGCGCAGTATGGCTATAACCGCTATCTGGATTATCTGCATTTGAAAGCAAGCGAAGCACTTTCTTTAAAAATAGAAGCCGAAGAAAAAATCTGGCAGGAGAAAATAAATCTGGCCAAATTAATCTTAGCCGAAGGTGAACCTGTTGATAAAATTATTAAATATACCGGATTGACTTTGGAACAGTTGGAGCAAATCGAGCAATAACGCACAACAGTAAAACATGGAAGATATAAAAGAACAATTGCCTGTTATCGGCATTACGCTGGGCGACTACAACGGCATCGGGCCGGAGGTGGTTATCAAGGCTTTGCAGGACAACCGAATACTGAAACTGTTTACTCCTGTGCTGTACGGTTCACATAAGGTACTCTCGCGCTACCGCAAACTGCTCAACATCGAGCATTTCAGCTACCAAACCGTGCAGGCAGGGCAGCCTTTCAGCGACAAAAAAATCAATTTGGTAAGTTGCTGGGACGATACACATGAGCCTATCCCCGGGCAAGTAACACAGGAAGCGGGTTTAGCTGCCTGTCAAGCACTGCAAGCCTCCACCGAAGACTTGAAAAATGGTCGCATTCAGGCAGTTGTAACCGCACCTATCAATAAGCACAATATCCAGAGCGAAACCTTCCCTTATCCCGGGCATACGGAGTATTATGCCGATGTTTTTCAGGCAAAAGAACATCTGATGCTGCTCACAAGCGAAGAGTTGCGCATAGGCACCGTAACGGGGCACATACCGCTTCATCAGGTGTCGCAAGTATTGACAAGAGATAAGGTTGCCCAAAAAATTGACCTGTTGTTGCAATCCCTCCGTCTGGATTTTGCCATCCGCAAGCCACGCATTGCCGTGCTCGGGCTGAACCCGCACGCAGGCGAAAACGGGCTGTTAGGAGAAGAAGACAGCGCCATTATAGCACCGGCCGTACAATCTTTCCGCGATAAAGGGCAGTTGGTTTTTGGCCCCTACCCCGCCGATGGATTTTTCGGTAAACATCAGTACCGCCGATTTGATGCCGTATTGGCCATGTACCACGACCAAGGACTGATTCCTTTCAAAATGCTGGCATTTGAGCACGGTGTAAATTTCACCGCCGGACTGCCCGTAGTGCGCACCTCCCCCGACCACGGCACCGCCTACGACATTGCAGGCAAGGGCATTGCAGATGAAGGCTCGCTGCGGGGTGCCATTTTTGAGGCTATGGCCATTTTGAAAAATCGGGAACTGGCAAAATTGGAACGCAAACCCGGCAGTGCTTCCAACAAAACACTGGCCGCCATTATGCAGGAAGAAGATGCCAAACCCGAAAGTTTGTTATGAACTGCGTAGTTTGCAACAAGCCCATCACCGATGCGGTCAGTTTGGAGCGCGGCGTAGGCCCCGACTGCTGGCAAATGCTGCAAGGGGCTATGGAAAAGCACAGCCGCCACTTTGCCGACCGCTACTGCGGTAAATTTGACGGCGATGTGGTGCTCATGCGCGGAGCCGATGGTGCACCGATGACGAACATCCCGCACAAAGTGTTGATGCACAGCCCGACAGGCTACGAATGGGGATTTAACGGCAAAGGCCCTGCCGACTTGGCGCTTAATATTCTGCTGCAATTCACACGCGCCGACATTGCCATTATTTGGCACCAGCAATTCAAGAAGGACTTTCTGGAAAAAGCCCCCAAAGAAGGCATGAAGATAGAAGGTAAACGCATCAAGCAATGGATTGCAGGTAAAACGCAAACCCTGTTTTGATACTCATAGTCAGATACTTAAACCCGACAGGTCTTTTGAGGCCTGTCGGGTTTTTTATTGTAATTATGTCATCATTCCGCAATGCGCACGCGAATGCCTGCCGAATGAGCGGTAAATTCGGGGGCGTACATACATTGGATAGTGGCTACGCCGTTGGAAAAATCGCCTGCCTGCGTAGCGCGCAAGGCATACTCAAACACGTGCGTGCCCTGCGGCAACCAACCGAAAAAGAAGTTAGTGGCAGCGTCGCGGGTGCTTTCGTAGTAGCCCAAGCCGCCTTGCCAACGGTAGCCGCTCAGGGTGTTCAAAGGCTCAAAACCTGCGGCGCGCATGTCTTTCAAGTGGACGTATTCCATGGCGCGGTCAACGCGCAACTCAATACGTACCTTCACCTTGTCGCCGATTTTGACGGTTGTTTGTTCGGTAATCGGCTCTAAAACAAGCCCTTTTTCGGTAACGCGCTCAATGTAGAGTTGCTTGCGCAGTTTGAGCGGTGTTTCGGCAGGGGTTATTTTGTCCAAATCTTCAAAATATTGCCAATACAAGCCGCCCCAAGCAATGCCTTTGCCGGGTTTGCTCACGGTTACTTTGCCCATGTCGGGTTTGATTTCGCCGCGATTCCATTTGACCTGAAAATAGCCCGTTCCCGCTTCCACTTTCACCTCGTCCATTCGGGCGGGGTCAATTTTTTGCGCCCCCACGCGGATGTCTGCCATTGCCGTTTCCGCCGGCCAGTTATCGCCTTGCAGCAAGAGCGCGTAAACGGCTTCGGCGGTGGCTTTGGTTGTTTTCCAATCCTGCGTTTGTTTTTGTTTCAACAGCCAGATTTTCAGGTCGTTAACGGCTTGGGCATCTTGCGCAACTTCGGCGAAAACTTCAATCATCAGTGCTTGCGTTTCAATGGGCAGTTCGTACCACCAATAGCTGCGGTTGGCTTTCCAATACATGCCCGTTTCTTCGCTGTTGATGGCGCGTTCTTTGAGCGACTGCACAATGGTTTTGGCACTTGCCGTTTTGCCCGTGCGGTGCAGGGCAAGGGCTGCCATGCCTTGCGTGTAGAGTCCTGTTTGCGTCCAATATTGCTCTGCCTGATTGGTGAAGTACTGAATGGCGATTTTAAAGTTGGGCAGCGGCTCAATATCGCCAAAGAAACTGCGCATGTAGAGGTAGTGGTAATGCTCGTAGCCGATGTGCGGGTCGCTCATCTTGATTTTGCCCTCTTTTTCCAACTTTTTGAGTTGCTGATAATCCTCAAAAATCTTTTTGTCAAGGAAACTGACGGCGCGTTGCAGCATCGCCCAAGTGCGGCTTGCGTCAATCGGGGCGTTGTAGGCAGGTTTGGCATTCGCCGAAGCATCGGGGCGGACGGTGAGCACGCCCAAGCGGTTCAAATGCCCCAAACCCGCGGCGATGTGCTGCGTAACCCATCGGCTTTCGGGCATTCCTTCAAACCAAGGAAAGCCGCCGCTCGGGTACTGTATTTTTTCCAACTTGGTAATGGCAGATTCCAACTCGCGGGTCATGCGCATCAGGTCAAACAGCACGGCAACGGTGCGCTTGCGGTCGGCTTCGTTGAGTGCCTGACGCACCCACGGGGTTTCCTGCAAGAGTAGGTACTTCAATTCTTCGTTTTTCTGCAAATTGGAAGCCAGTGCAGAGCCGCCGTTTTGTTGCTGCCATGCGTCAAATACTGCCTTGATTTGCGGGCTGCTGTGTACCACATGTGTGGCAATGCTGTTGGCATAAAAGCGGCTGAACGTTTGCTCGGCGCACTCGTGCGGGTATTCCATCAGGTAGGGCAGCGCCTGCAAGGCATACCACGCCGGATTGTTGGTAAATTCCAGCGTAAGGCTTTGATGGCGAAGGCTTTGGCTGCGGTTTTCGGTCAATTTTTTCAGCTCAAAAGTCTTGGTTTGTCCGCCGCGAACGGGCAACGGCAGCGTTTCGGTAACTAACATGCGGTCGGTTAGCACGGGTAGGGTCATTTCTTCGCCGTCGCTGAAATTGCCTGCCTGTGCCGTGATGCGGTAGGTGATTGCCTGTACCGTTCCGTCGGGGATTTGAATTGTCCAACTGACGGCAGTGCTTTGACCTTTGGCTACGGTGAAAGGCTTTTTGGAACGCGCTTCGGCAATGGCTTGCGGCGACATCGCCTCTACCATGCGCGGGTACATCTGCACGTCAATCGGCTGCATGGTGATTGCGTCAAAGAATCGGATTTGCGCTTCGCCCGTCAGTGCGTTGTCGCTCAAATTGGTGATTTTGGCGACAAACGTCATTTCGTCGCGCTCGCGGAAGAATCGCGGCGGATTAGGCACAACCATCAGGTCTTTTTGCGCCACCAATTCGTTTTCCGCAAAGCCGTAGCGCATGTCTTTTTTGTGGGCAAAACCCAGCATTTTCCAGCGCGTGAGCGATTCGGGCAGCGTAAAGCGGATTATCAAGTTGCCTTCTTCGTCGGTTTGCAGGTGCGGATAGAAAAACGCCGTTTCGTTGAAGTTGGTGCGCACTTTGGGCTGCTCAACGGGGTTCTTTTCGGGCTGTTGTTGATTGGTCGTTGCCGCGGCTGCCTGCTCGCGGGGCGTTGATTCATCCTCGCTGTCGCCGTCTGCCATTGCCGCCATAGGGGCTGCCATAGCCATTTCCTCTGCACGTGCCGCCATTCGTTTAGACGACAGCCTGAACATCAAGCGGCTGTCCGGGTTAAGGCTTGCGTTCAGCCATTGCAGTTGGTCGTAGTAACGCTGCTGCAAGCCGCCCGTGTACGGATTGCTACCCGTTTGGTTAAACGACTGACTGCCAAAGGTTTGCCCGCGCCAATTGTAAGCAATGCCGAAAGTCGGCGGGGCAGGGAAATTGAACTCGTGCACCCCGAAAACATCCAGAGAGGCATCGTAGAGCGTGGCGACCATCTCGGCGGCGGCGCGGTCTGCCGTGCCGTCTTTGTTGCTGATTTTCAGCCGCCATTCTTCTTTTTCACCGGGCAATAATTTGTTGCGGAAAGTTTCAAAGCGGATGTTGAGTTGCTTATTTGTATGCGGCACTTGCACCAATCGGCTCGCCTGATAGAATCGCCCGTTGCGAATCATCACGGCGCGCATGGCTACGTTGCCGCGGTGCCGTTCTTCCACGGCAAAGGTTTGAACTTGCGCCTGATTGCTGATTTTCAGCACGTTAGATGAAGCCAATTGATTTAGTGCTTCGGTTTCGTAGCGGATGTAGGCATCCGAAAAGCCGCTGCCGATTTGCCAGCGTGCCGCATCGGACGGTTCTACTGCGCCGCTGCTGCCTTTCGCCGAAGGCAAGGCTGCTTCCCACAAAGCAACGGGATAGGGCAAACGATTGCTTTTTTCGGAATAAACCGTGAAATAGCGGCGGCTTGTAACCTCGCTGCCAAACGGGTCTTTCGCACTGATTTCCAGCAAGTAAGCACCTGCTTCGCCTACGGGCAGGCTGATTTCGGGCTGTTTGTCGGTATCAAAAGCATACGTGCCGATGGTTTTTTCGGCTTCCCAGTTGGGCATCAGGTGTTCGGCGGCG
This sequence comes from Rhodoflexus caldus, assembly GCF_021206925.1. NCBI lineage: Bacteria > Pseudomonadati > Bacteroidota > Cytophagia > Cytophagales > Thermoflexibacteraceae > Rhodoflexus > Rhodoflexus caldus. The sequence continues at coordinate 24,898 of NZ_JAJPRF010000016.1, forward strand.
TAGGGGTCGTTGGGGAATTGCTTGTAAAATTCCTCTTTGCTCATGGCAAACAAATCGGGCTGTTCCCACAAGCGCTCGCGGAAAATGCGGCTTGGGGCTTTCAGTTTGACAAGTTTGGCAGTGCCTTGCACGGCTACGTTCTGCTGCTCGGCGTTTAAGGCGCTGATTTTCACCTTTTCGCTGCCTTTTTCAAGGGCGATTTTCTCGCCGATGTCGGCATTCAGGCTGAGGGCATTGTAGCCGATGAAAATATTTTTGACCGTGCTTTGCGTTTCGCCGTTGATGTCGGTAACGTCCACGCTGATTTCAAAATCAAACAGCGGTTGCAGGCTGCGGGCGGTGGCATTATCGGGCAGGGCAGGGAATTTGATGCTGAACCTGCCTTCGGCATCGGTTTGAAGCGTTCCTTTGGCAATTTCGGTCGGGGTTTCGTCTTGCGGATACCAATACCACCACGGGCGAAAGCGGTTGTAGGGCTTGCGCACCACGCGATAGCTCACCGTTGCCCCGTCCACGGCTGCACCCGAATAGGCTTTGGCAAATCCCGTAATTTCTGCCTCATCGCCCAAGCGGACGGCTTTGGCTAAGGCATCGGTTTTTACCTCAAACTTGGGGCGTTTGTAGTCTTCCACGCGGAAATAGTGCGAAGTTTGAAGGGCAACCAAGCGCATTTGCCCGTTCAAGCCGCCCGGAGGGGCTAAGAAACTGCCGCTGCCGCTGCCAAATTCGTTGATGGTAACTTCCTGCTCGGCGACCTGTTGCCCGTTGGCATCAAAGAGGAAAACGGTTATTTTGCCTGCATTGGCAAGCGGTCGCCGCTCGCCGTTGTGCTGTTGCGTAAGCAGGATTTTGTAGTAAATCGTTTGTCCGGGGCGGTAGATGCTGCGGTCGGTGAAGAAATGCACGTCGGTTTTAACCTGCGGCGCGGGGCTTTCGCCATAGGTGTTGAACACAATTGTGCCTTGTGCAACGTTGCTAAGTCGGTCTTTGCCGTCGGGATGAATGAACGTAACGGAAAAATCGGCATAGCCCTGCTCTAAACCTGCGGGTTTGGTTTCGGGGCGTTCCGCAACGCGCACCATGCCTTCTGCATCGGTGGTAAGGGTTTGATAGGGCTTGCGCTCGTAGCGGCTATTGCGGTAGTTGTACTGCCGCAAGGCTACTTCTGCTTTTGCGCCTGCAACGGGTTGCCCGCTTGTGCGGTCGGCAAGGAAGTACTCGGCAAACCCTTCGCGGCGGCGTTCCATAAACGCCATATTGCTGATTGTCAGCACGCCGTAGGCTACTTTTTCGCCTTTTTCGCTGTTTGCAAACCGTTGGTTATCGGCAACAATGAGCAAATATTTGCCCAAGTTAAGCACGGGGGCGGCTATTTCGGTAGCATGGCTTTGCATGTCGCCGCCGTCGGAAGGCAGAGCGACGTTCCAAGCGATGCCTTGTGCTGCAAACAGCTTCCGCAAGGCAACATCGCGGGTGTTCCAGTTTTCAATTTGTTGTATGTCCTCATCGGTCAGCGGAACGGCTTTGCACCACACTTGCGGCAGGTTTTGATGCGTCAGCAAGATTCGGAAGGGCTGCCGCGGCGGGTTCACGGCTTCGGCTTTGACCGAAAAACTGCTCATTTTCAGCCGCTGAATCAGTTGTTGGCAGTTGTTTGCCCCTTGCGTTTTGGGGTATTTTTTAACGGCTGCTTCGGCAATTTCCAGTGCTTTTTTCAGCATGAAGCGGTTGGGGTCGTCGGGCATCAGGCGGTTGAACTTTTGCCCCCGTTCCCGATACAAAACCGCCTGCTCGTAGGCAAAATCGGCGGCAACGGGCGTGGCGGCATAGGTTTTTTCGGCTGCAACAAGTGCCTGCTCGTAGGCGTTGTCCTTATTGGCAAAGGTGGCGTGCCGATGCATGAGGTCAAGGCGTTTGAGGTCTAAGTCTGCCAGCGCGTCCATGCGGTTAGCCTGCCTGTGGAAAGATGCCAACTGCTGCAAAATGCGCACGGCTGCCAATTGGGTGTTTGCCGTATCGCGGGTGTTGAACGTGAGCTTTTCAAAGTCGGGCAGCGGTGCAAAAAACTCTGCCGAACCGATTTCAAAAGGTTGTGCTACCTTTTCATAGATACTTTCCGAATTGATGAGGTAATCCACGGCGGCATGTGCCAAAAAGTCGTAGAGCGTAGGGCGATAGCGGCGGTTGGGGCTGCCTTCCAACTCCGATTGGTTAGGGTTGAGGCTGGCACTGAACAGCTCGCGCCACTCTTCTATGCGGATTTTTTGCAACGCGGGTGCATCTTCCAACGAAGCCAAGTAAAGCCGACGGATTTCAGCGCGCAACTTGCGTATGCTCCACGTTTCGGGGTCGTCCGAACTGTCTTCATCGGCAGTGGCGGTGCGGTCTTCCATGCGCCATAAGTTGTTGCTCAAATAGTCGGCATAGTTTTTTGCCAAAAAATAACGCAAGACCTGTTTGGCGGGTGCGGGCTGCCGTTCGGCTTCTTCGCGCAGGGCTTTGAAGAGGTTTTGCTCCTGCTCTTCGGTAGTGCTGCGCAGTGCGATTTGCTGCACAAATGCCTTGATTTGCTGCGGATGGTTTTGCTCGGCTGCGGCGCGTTTGTAGATTTCCGTAACCTTTACAAGTGCCTGTTTTTCAAGGCGTTTTTGCAAAAGCGAATCCACCGATTTCCACAGGCGGCGGTAATAGAGCGAATCGGGCGGCATGGTTGTAACAATTTGACGGTCAGAAGTTTGTTGATGTGTTTGCACGGAAGCCGATGCTAACCAAAGAGAAAGCAAGCTCCAAAAAACAGGCAATAAGCTCATGGCGATGTTAGTTTGTGAGTAAATTACGAAAAATGTGATATTCGGGTGTTGTGTAGAGACAGGGCGCGCCCTGTCTCTACCATGCATTTGTTATTGTTAGCATATTTTTAATTCCCGAATCATACCAAACGTTACGAACGAATCTAAAAAATGGAAATTTTTAACATCTCTTCGGATATTCGCAAGGCACACACCCTCCCTACGCAGTTTTATACCGAACCGTTGTACTTTGAGGCAGCGAAAGAGAAAATATTTGCCCGCTCGTGGCAATGGCTCGGCGATGATGCCGCGGTGCAACTGCCGCAGCATGTGCAGCCGCTCACGCTGTTGGAAGGCTATTTGAACGAACCGCTGCTGCTTGCCTCCGACGAACAGGGCGAAATTCGCTGTTTGAGCAATGTTTGCACGCATCGGGGCAAGGTGTTGGTGCAGCAGCCGGGCAAGTGCCGCAAAATCATCTGCGGGTATCACGGGCGGCGGTTTGCCCTCAACGGGAAGTTTGAGCACATGCCTGAATTTAAGGACGTTTGCGATTTCCCGTCGGAAGCCGATAACCTCGCGCAGGTGCCGCTGCAAAAATGGCATCGGTTTTTGTTTGCCGCACTCAATCCGCAGTGGGATTTAGCACCCGTACTTGCCGAAATGGACAAGCGCATCGGTTTTCTGGACTTTGAGCGTTTCCGCTACGACCCGCTGACCTCTCGCGACTACCTCGTGCGGGCACACTGGGCACTGTATTGCGAAAATTATTTGGAAGGTTTCCACATCCCCTTCGTGCATCCCGATTTGAATGCACTTTTAGACTTTGCTACATACAACACTGAAATTCACGGCTTTATGAATTTGCAAGTAGGCTATGCAAGCAAAGGTTCGGACTGTTTCGCGCTGCCCCAAGGACACCCCGACGAAGGCAAGGAAATAGCCGCCTATTACTTCTGGATTTTCCCGAATTTGATGCTGAATTTCTACCCTTGGGGGCTTTCAGTAAATGTGGTCAAGCCCTTGCAGCTCGATTTGTGCAAGGTGAGTTTCATTACTTATGTGTATGACCCTCAGCGATTTAATCGGCAAACAGCCGCACAGACCGATAAGGTAGAGCGTGAAGATGAAGCGGTAGTAGAAAGTGTGCAGTTGGGGGTTCGCTCGCGCTTCTACAAATCGGGGCGTTACTCGCCGCGCTATGAGACGGGCGTGCATCATTTTCATCAATTGATAGCCGACAGCATGAACACTCAATAATTTTGGGCATTTTTCGTTAAAATTGTGCTATATTGAATTGTTATCATCAATGGTTGCATCCCGACATATGCAAATCTTGCCTGTGTTTAACACACTCATAGCAAAAGCGCCTGTAAAAAAGATATTACAGGTTTTTCTGTATTGCTGCCTGTGTTTAGGAGCAGGTTTAGGAGCAGCCCTTAGCACATATGCGCAAAAAAAAGCCGAGTACAGGGTAGAATTAACCGATGAAGAAGGTACTCTTGTTGCAGAACAAGGCACAGTCATTTTCAACAAAAAGGAAAAGGCAAGCGTTTCCAAAGGAAAAGGTCTGCTGCTGCTGCCTCGCAATGCCCAATGGATATTTGATGTAAAGACCAACCTGCAATCGGATGGAGACGTGGTGTATCAGCCTGTTTATAAGGGCTGGACGATAGATAAGGAGGCAGGAAAAATCACGGTTAAGTTACAAAAAGTAAAGCCTGTTACACTCTCCATTAATTATCCCGACGGGCAACCCTGCGGCAATGCAACCATCGTTTTCAAAGGGCCTAAAAACAATGATACGTTGCAAATCAAAGCCTCGCAAGGGGGACTTATCAAGTTCAATATCCCCTATCAGGCAGATGTTGTCGGAGATAAGAACTACAGTTTTTTTGTGGACGGGCTGCCGGCCAATGCCGTGTCGGAACGGAGCGGTATCGTACGCATTATAGCGGCGCGCGCCAAAGTAGCCGAACAGAAACAGCCGATAGCGGAAAAACGCCCGAGCGATGAAACCCGTCTGATGTTGCTTAATTATGCGACCAAACAGGCTTTGACCAATAAACGCTTTGTTATCGGTGGACAATCGGTTGCAACCGATGCACAAGGCATTGTTGTGCTAAAAATCGGTAATGAGCTCGACATTGAAGGCTACGATATTGAAAATCAAATTGTTGATGACAACAACTACATGGTTAAAGTATTTGTTAAGCCTGTTGTCAAATCTGCAGATAGTTCAGGCGACGCTCTTACGCTGGAAGCACAATTGGAGAGTTTCATCCGCATGTTAGGCGACCGCAACAGCCTGATGGAACAAGAAATTGAAAAAATTAAACTGCGCATCAATGCCGACCGCAGTTTTACCAAGGAGCAACGCGAAAGACTGACCCGACAAATTCAGATACTGGAAAACATTACCGATAAAAATGACGAAGCCTATAAAAAAGCTCACTTGGAAATCAAAAGCATTTTAAAGCAAATAGGCAAACGACCTTCTGCCGATACGCTCATGGAAAAAGAGTTAACCTTGGCTAATGAGAGATTGCGCAAAGCCGAGGAGGATAAAGAGCGCATCTTGCAGGAGCAGGAAGCCAACAGAGAAAAATCGCGCATTCAACTGTTGGCAGCCATCAGCGTGGCAGGTTTCCTGTTTTTAGTGGTGTTGGTATTCTTCATTGTTAATAAGAGCATCAACCGAAAGAAAGAAGAACTCGCCTTGCGAATGGAAGAAATCAACAGACAAAACGACAAAATCCGTTCGCAAAATGAGTTGCTGATGATGCAACAGGAAGAAATTGCACGCAAAAATCTCCGCTTGGAAGAATTAAACAACGAGAAAAACAGTTTGATGGACATTGTGGCGCATGACCTCAAATCTCCGTTGAGCAAGGTGGTGAACATTGCCCAATTGCTGCCCGTAGTAGGCGAACTCAACGAAGAACAGCGCAACTATGTAACCATCATTCGCAAGTCGGCATTGGATGGCACGCGGTTTATTGATGACTTGCTCGATATCAATGCCATCGAACAGGGGCAAACCATTGAAATTTCGCACGAGAAAATGAGTCTGGCGATTTTCCTGCCCGAATTATTGAAGAGTTTTCGCCATCAGGCCGATATGAAATCCATTCGTTTGCATTTCCAAAACAAAGCAGACGATGCCATGATTAGCACAGACCGCGAATACTTGAAGCGCATCATGGAAAATCTGGTGTCCAATGCCATTAAGTTTTCGCCGCACGGCAGCAATATTTACCTGAAAGTCAAAGAGGCCAACATGCAACTGTACATTTCAGTGAAAGATGAAGGCCCCGGCATTGGCGAAGAAGACCATAAGCGGCTGTTCAAAAAATTTCAGCGATTGTCAGCCCGTCCAACCGGTGGAGAAAGTTCCACAGGGTTGGGACTTTCCATTGTTAAACTGCTGACCGAACGGTTGGGCGGTCGCATCATGGTAAACAGCGTGGAAGGCAAAGGGTCTGAATTTACGGTAGTACTTCCCAAAGACCCCTCGCTAAGCCCCAAAGCATTGGAGGCAGAGTCTGCAATGGCACTTAAACAAAGTTGATATCCTTTACGGCCAGCGGCAGCCCCCAACTGACGGAAATTCCTTCTACTGTGTAGTCAATGCTGACGGGTGCACCGTTGCAAATGCCGTCCGCATAATCGGCCTGTTCACCCGGCTCAATGAGAAAGGGCAGTTCGCCTTCGCCACCCTGAATGGTGGCTTTGTGTTTTTCAATGATAAATATCGGATAATTGCCCACTTTGCCGTTGTCGGGGAGTTGCAGTTGCAGCGTAACGGTTTGTCCGACTCTGATAGTATCAAAAGCAGGTGTTTCGCCGCTTATCCGCGCCTTGCGAAACAGCGTAAGTTCACCCTCATCTTCCTGCAACCAAGCCTCTTCTTCGCCGTTGAGCAGTACCAGCCACTCATCCCAGAAGCCTTCGTAATACTCAAAGCGCAACCTGCCCATGATTTCAAAAGACAGATTTTTGATTTTTCCGCGTTGGTGCAACTCAAACAACGAACCGTAATCGGCCAGCAGCACCTTGGCTCCGCCATACGCCTCCAATTGGCCGGCATTGATAAAACTTGTCTGACCGCAATAGTTGCAGACCACTACTTTGGCAGCCCGATAACTCAGCTCGAGCGGTGCTCCGCAGGATGGGCAATTGATTTGCATACAACAACCGGCTTGGGTGAATGAGATTAACCAAAAATACGAATAATATCTGTGTCTCCCGCAATATGCAACGCATGTAAACCCGCTTGTTTGGCCCCCTCAACGTGCTGAATAGAATCGTCTATAAACAGCGTTTCCTCGGGTCGCAACCCGTGTGTTTGGAGGATGTAATGAAAAACCTCCGGATGCGGTTTGCGCATTCCCAGCAAATGAGAGTAATAATCGCGCTCAAACAAGTGGCTCAGCGATGATATACCATGCTGATTTTCAATAATTTGCTCAAAAGCAGTTTTATGAATGGCGTTGGTATTGCTCAATAAAAACGTCCGCTTTTGCGATTTGAGCCGTTCGAGTAGTTGCAGCCGCTCCAAAGGCAAATCCAACAACATGGCGTTCCAGCAGTTATCTATCACCTCATCGGTCAGCGGGCACTCGAGCTCTGCGCGAATGGCATGGCGAAACTCTTCGGAACTGATTTGACCCGTCTCAAATGCATCAAACAAGGCCTTTTGCTCGCGCTGGGTGTACCATTGGGCAAAATCTTTACCCGAAATTTCCGAAAATGCTCGAATGGTACGCAAAATATCCAAGTTGAGAATTACACCGCCGAGGTCAAAAATGATGTTAGGAAAATCGGTTGGCCGCATGGCTTTCTTTTTTGTGCCAAATTTGGCTGAAATTGGGGAACTTTTTACCATATTCGCCAAAGTTTTCACTAAACGAATGATGAATAGACTCATAGCAGGGCTTCTATGCCTGTATTTGCTCAGCAGTTGCGCTGCGCTGCCCGACCTTTCGGGGTATGCCCAGCAAACAAGGGAATTGTCGGCGGCGGTCAATAAATCTTACACCCAAACCGAAACCGACGTAACCCAGCGCTATATCAAAACTAATCGCAGATATATCATTGACACGCTGCGTAATGCTTGGCAGCCTACTCAGCAAGCACTCGCCGCCATGGCAGCCTACGCCGATGCGCTTGCCAAATGTACGGCTTCCAACAACGACCCCAAAGCACTCAATCAGTTGGGGACACAGCTTACTCGCCTTGCAACCACTGCCCGCAGTTTCGCACCTGTACAAGGCAGGGCGGCGAGTGAGATAGCTACGCTGGCTACTTTTTTGATTAAACAGGCGCAATTGGCCGCTACCCGCCGCAAATTGGGCTTACTTTTAGACGACTCCGACGTGGTCATTCAACGCATGGCCGTGCTCATACAAGAAAACCTGACCGATTTGCAGCGCGTGCATCGCGTAGTATTGGAAGATAATCTTGACGACTTGTTCGTAAAATATGCCAAAACAGCCCGACAATACGAAGAGCGGCTGAAAATCAACGAATCGCTGATGCCTGAAATGCTGGCCATTGCCGAGTACAAACAAGCCAAACTGCAAGCCCGAAAGGCCAATTTATTGCAGGAAATCAATATAGACCGCAACCCTGCACAACCTGCTTCCGAAGAAGAGTTGGTCAAACGCCGCGAGGCCGATATTTTGCAGGTATACAATGCCAATCAGGAATTTTTAAAAAATAACGAATCTATCTACAAAGAATACACACAGGGCAGTGCTGCCATTAATGCGCAGTTGGTGCAATCGGAAATGCTGCATCGCAATACGGTAGCAGCCTTGCAGGTATGGGCACAAACACATGCATCGCTTAAAAAAATAGATGCCGTTGGTAAATCATTCAGTTTTGCCGAATTTGTAACGGCAGTGCAAAACATTCAGCAAATTCACCAAGCCTACGAAAGACCTTTTAACCCATCAAGGAGATGAGCAGAGCCAGTTGGGCAGCCAAATTGTTAGCCCTTACCGAAAGAGCCGAAGAAGCGGTCAGCAGTAAAAATTTGGATGAGCAAATGAAAGTGCGTCAGGAGTTGCGGGAGTTTATGCAAAACCCCGAAGTTCCTACCGACGTGCTGAACATTGCCAAAACGTTTAAAGAAGATTTGTCGGCAGCCATTATTGACGGCTCGATTAAAAACATACAGGCTCGCAGCGCAGAGTTGCGCCGCCTGACAGCCGAACTTGGCGAAATTACGGCAGATGTGCAGAACATCCGTCAGGTAATAGTGGCAACCACCGGCCGCATTTCAGAAGGTATGCAGCAGGCAATGATTGCTCTTCAAGAGTTTCAGAAAATTGAAAGCCAACTGAAAGCCAAATTTAACTCGGCGGAAGATGTGGAAACCATGGAAAAACTCCAAACGGTTTTTCAGTCGCTGAAAAAGACCCAAGAAGTAGTGCAGAATTTTAAGAAAGAGGTGATAGACAAAAACAAGACAGCCTGAAAATCTCCGATGAGCTACGGCAAATTCGTTGGGATGCCCGCCTGACATGCCGTAATTAAAATTGCAGGTGATTGGCAGGTAAATTTTGCGAAAATTATTGAAAATCAAAATAACAATCCCGACAGGCTTTAAAAAGCTGTCGGGATTTTATGTAAAAAACCGATATTTTAAATTCGGGCTTCAGATTTTGCTTTCCAAAAGTATTAGTTAGGGCTGATAACAAGAATGAGTGCTTGATGGATAATACACCCCCAACGCCTTCCCGATACTGTCAGAGTCTGTTTCCGCGCAGAAACTCGGCGATGCCCATGCGTTTTTTACCTTCGGCCTGCAACTCTTCTACAATCACATAGCCGTCTATGGTACCGATGTGCAAAAAAGTTTTGTTATCGGTGTGCCACTCTGCAGGTTGGTATCGGTTGCCGTTGTGCACGGGTACTACCTTGTGGATTTTATACGTATGACCGTTGTGGCGTGCCCATGCCGTTGGAAAGGGGTTCATGCCGCGCACAAAGTTGAACACATCTTCCGATGACTGATGAAAATTGATTTCACAGGTTTCTTTGAAAATCTTGGGGGCATTTTTCAGTTCTTCCACTGCGATTTGCTGCTGCGGAGTAGTTTTTACATTGCCCTTTTCAATGGCCTGAACGGTTTGCAACACAAGTTCCGCACCTTTATACATCAGTCGTTCATAGAGTGTGCCCGCTGTATCGCTGCGATGGATGGGCTCTTTTGCCTGCATAATCAAATCGCCCGTATCTATCTCGTGTTGCAGGAAAAAAGTAGTAACACCTGTTTCGGTTTCCCCGTTGATAATTGCCCAGTTGATGGGTGCTGCACCGCGATATTGGGGCAGTAGCGATGCGTGAAGGTTGAATGTACCCAAACGCGGCATTGCCCAAACTGCCTCAGGCAACATACGAAATGCCACCACAATTTGCAGGTCGGCATTTAACGCTCGCAGTTGGTTTAAAAAATCTTCATTTTTGAGTTTTTCGGGTTGTAACACAGGCAAACCCAAGCGTTCGGCAGCTACTTTTACGGCAGAAGGCTGTAATTTCAGACCTCTGCCTGCGGGTTTGTCGGGGGCAGTAATTACTGCCACTACCTCATAACCGTTTTTAACCAATATTTCCAAAGACGGTACGGCAAAATCGGGCGTACCCATAAATACGATGCGCATAGCGGCAAAGATATACTATCGGTATAAAACCCTGCGGCAGGGTTTTTATTTTGGCAGAAGTCGGGCAATTTTGCACAATGGCAATCTCTAAAAAATGGCTGAAACTGTGCCGCTCGCTGCACCAAAAAAAATACCGACAGGAAGAGCAACTCTTTCTGGTAGAAGGGGCTAAAAGCGTTTCCGAACTCATGGCGGAAGGTACGCTAAACGGTTTTCGGACAGTGGCTGTATTTGCCACCGAAGAGTTCATTGCTACCGCAATGGGGCAGCACAAAGGCCGTTTTTTATTGGAAACCGCCTCGCCTGACGAGTTGGAGCAGGCAGGAACGATTCAAAGCAACAACGCTGCGCTGGCAGTGGTAGAAATACCCGTACCAAGCAATGATATACCCACCAACGAGTGGCTGTTGGCACTTTCCGATATCCGCGACCCGGGCAATTTGGGTACTATGATTCGCATTGCCGACTGGTACGGTATCCGCCGCATTGTATGCTCGCCTACCACCGCCGACTGGTACAACCCCAAAGTAATAGCCGCTTCCATGGGGTCTTTTTTGCGTGTAAAACCTTTCTACACCGACCTTAAACAATTTTTCAGTACCTACCCGTTACCCGTGTACGGCGCTTTGCTCAACGGCAGCAACATTCACCAATTTCAAGCAAAAGTCAAAGGAGCCATTCTGATTGGCAACGAGTCGCAAGGCATTGCCGATGACCTGCTGCCGGTGATTACTCATGCGCTCACCATTCCACGCATCGGCGGTGCCGAATCGCTGAATGCAGGCATTGCTACGGCCATCTTTTGCGATAACCTCATTGGGCGCGGGATGTGTTGAGTAAGCCAAACCAAACAGCATCAACTCACATACGCGCGCAGTGTGCCTTATAAATAACACCTGACAGGCTTCCAAGACCTGTCAGGTTTAAGCAACTGTTTTTCAGCAGTTTACACAAAATTTCACAAACCTCTTGCGCTTTGGTATAAATTGTTGCATTGTTGCAGAACATTGCACGCCGCCGTTGCACGCCGCCGTTGCAAAGCGTTAATTGGTCAGCGCTACCAGCAAATCGTGCTGGGTGATGATATGCACCTGATTGGCTTCATCGCGAACTAACAGGGCTTTGTTTTCTTTATCTATCAATCCGGAAAGTGCATCCACCGTATTGTCAATGCCAACAAAGCGGAAAGGAGGCCCCATTACTTCCGCAACCGGCAAATCTTTGGCCGAAGGGTTGTCAATCAACATATTCAGCAGCGTGCTGTCGTTTAGGCTGCCGACAATATTGTCCCCGTCTGCCACCGGCAACTGCGAAATACCTGCCTTATTGAGCATTTTAATTGCAAAACCAATGGTATCGCTCTTGTCCACGGTAATCAGCGGAGTAGCGCCATTACGGGCACGGATAATGTCGCGCGCAGTAGCAAAATGACGCTGTTCCAAGAATCCATGGTCTTTCATCCATACATCGTTGTAGATTTTATTGAGATAGCGCGTGCCGTGGTCGGGCAGAATTACAACCATCACATCATCTTCTTTGAGGTGTTGGCGGGCATATTCCAATGCGCCATACATGGCAGAACCGCAGCTCCAGCCAATAAACAAGCCTTCCTCACGTGCCATACGACGCGCCATAATGGCCGCATCTTTATCGGTTACTTTGATAAACAAGTCAATCATATCAAAGTCCACGTTCTTGGGCAAGATATCCTCGCCAATACCTTCGGTCAGGTACGGATAAATTTCTTTTTCGTCAAAAATGCCTGTTTCCTTGTACTTTTTGAAAACGGAACCGTAAGTGTCAATGCCAATGGTAACTAACTTAGGGTTGCGCTCTTTCAAATACTTGGAAGTGCCGCAAATAGTGCCGCCCGTGCCTACGCCCGCCACAAGGTGCGTGATTTTGCCTTCGGTATCTTCCCAGATTTCGGGGCCTGTGGTTGCATAGTGTGCCGCAGTATTAGAGAGGTTGTCGTACTGATTCGGGTAAATCGAGTTTGGAATTTCTTGGTTCAGGCGACGCGCCACCGAATAGTAAGAACGCGGGTCATCGGGTTCTACGTTGGTGGGGCAAACCACCACCTCTGCGCCTAAGGCTCGCAAAATGTTGATTTTTTCCTGCGATTGCTTATCGGAAACGGTGAAAATACATTTATAGCCTTTGGCAATGGCAGTGAGCGCAAGTCCCATCCCTGTATTGCCGGAAGTACCTTCAATAATTGTTCCGCCCGGTTTGAGGCGGCCTTCGCGCTCGGCATCTTCAATCATGCGCAAGGCGATGCGGTCTTTTACAGAATTGCCCGGATTGAAATACTCTACCTTAGCAAGCACAGTTCCTTTGATGCCGTGCGTAACCTTATTGAGCTTAATCAGCGGCGTGTGTCCGATGGTATCGATGATGGACTGATAGTACTTCATGTGTTGATTTAGAAAGTTGAAGACAAAATTACTTGGTTTTTCTGCTATTTTTGGTTGTTCGAACGATTGCATTTCTATGAAAATACTCATCGCAGGCGGCGGCAATATGGGTAAAACCTATGCGGATGCCTTTATAGCCAACCACGCCATCTCACAGGACGACCTGTATATTTTGGAACATTACCCCGAAAAAGTAACCTTTTTTAAATCATTGGGCTTTGAAAATGTATTTTTTGAAGTTGGCGACTACGTAGGCGAAATGGATGTGATTATTCTGGCAATTAAACCTCAGGATACAAAAGCCCTGTTTCCAAGGCTGGCGCCGTTGGTAAAGCCACACCAAATTATTCTTTCCATTATGGCAGGAGTCAAAATGCAAAGCATTGCGGAAGCAATACCCACGCCTAAAATTGTACGTGCCATGCCCAATTTGCCCGCCCAGATAGGTATGGGTATGACGGGCTTTACTTCTACCGATGCCGTTACCAAAGAAGAAGTCTTCAATATCCAAAACCTGTTAAATACAACCGGTAAAACGCTGTATTTTGACGATGAAAATAAGTTGGATGCTGTTACGGCCATTTCGGGTAGCGGCCCTGCCTATGTTTTCTATTTCATGGATGCCATGATTGCAACCGCTATGGAGATGGGTTTCACGCAAGTTCAGGCCGAAATGATGGTGGAGCAGACTTTTATGGGCGCTGTACACCTGCTCAATACCTACAACCTTAGTTGCAGCGATTGGATAGGCAAGGTAGCCTCTCGCGGAGGCACAACCGAAGCCGCTTTGCACCAGTTTCACGCACACGACCTGCACAACCTGATAGGTGACGGCCTGCGCGCAGCTTGGCAGCGTGCCATTGAGCTGGGCAGGTAAATACAACCCCTCGGCATTGTGCTGCATTCAGATTAGAGATTCCGCGTGAATCAGATAATAAACGCTCGGAAAAGTTCTGTTTGATTCAAGACTGCGCACATGTCCGTAGCAGTCATAGCCATTGGAACCGATATATACAAGCGTAGGTAGCTTGCAAAATACCTTGTGTAAGTTATTGAAAAACAACTATTTAAACCTGACAGGTTTTGAAAACCTGTCAGGTTTGAGTATGAGGGGCAGCCAATGCACATTGAGCATGAACTTCGCCTGTTCCTGCTATCAAGTTGGCAGCAAATAGTTCGCGTGTTACTTCGGATAGGCTCACAGGACAAAGGGCTTGTCCAACGACGGGCTCGGCTCGCTGAAATATTTCGGCCCTGAGGCGGTCATATAGAAACAGTCTTCCAAACGAACCCCAAACTCCCCGACAATGTAAATACCCGGCTCATTGCTGAAGCACATGCCCTCTTGCAAGGGTGTTTTGTTGCCTCTCACCAAATTTGTCCACTCGTGGCCGTCCATACCGATGCCGTGTCCGGTGCGGTGGCTGAAATATTTGTAGTCGGGGCCAAAGCCGGCCTTTGTAATAACAGCACGTGCAGCAGCATCCACAACCTCGCAGGGCGCACCTAATTTGGCAGCTTCAAAGGCAGCGGTTTGTGCTTCTTTTTCTACGTTCCACACCTCCAACTGTCGGGCAGAGGGCTTGCCGAATACGATGGTTCGGCTGATGTCGGACTTATAGCCTTCTACCGTACAGCCGCCGTCGGCCAGAATAATATCGCCCTCCTTCAATTTCTGCGGCTTGCTGCTGCCATGCGGAAAAGCGGAGGCTTCGGCAAAGTTGGCACCGATAGAGCCGGGAATACCCAAGGCACGATGGGCAGCGGCCGCCAAACGGCTGAAATCGGCTTGTGTCATGCCTTCGTAGAGTGAATCAAAAACGGCTTTGTAGGCAGCGATGGTGATGTCGTTGGCCTTTTGCATCAAGGCAAGCTCGGCAGGTGATTTAAACATGCGGCAACCTGCCGTTACAGGGTCGGCCAAAACAAATTTCAGGCGCGGCAATTCCTGACGGATACCTTCAAAGAGGAAAAAACGGGTGCGTTCTTCTATGCCGACCGTGCTGTTGGGTGTTCCACGGTCTTTCAGGATGCCGGCTACTACCTTGTAAGGGCTTTCATGTTCTTCCCATGTGCGAATTTCTTTACCAAACTTGACTAATTCGCCGACCTTCCCTTCTTCAAATTTAGGACAGATGTAAACAATTTCACCTTTGGCAGGGATAACAGCGGCCACCATGCGCTCAGAAGTAAAGAAGTCAAAATCAAGAAAATAGCGCATGGTAGTGCCCGGCTCCAAGAATACGGCATCTATTTTATTCGCCTGCATCAGGCTTTGCGCTTTGGCGATTCGCGCCTGCCGTTCTTCGCGGCTGATGGGTACAATGCCGTCGGTCATGGGTTTCAAGGCACGGATGGCAGCCGGCAATTCATCGTTTTGCGGACGGGCAAATGACCATTGTGGCAGCGCCAGCGCAGGGGTCAGCGCCGCCAGATTGAGAAACGAACGTCGTTTGAGTGTCATCGTGGTATCAGGATATTTACAATAGCTTAACCGCAATGTACTAAATCTGCCGTATCTTTGAGAAGTTACAACTTTCGCTTTAATGGCTGCTTACACGCATCTTTTCTTTGACTTAGACCATACGCTGTGGGACTTTGAGCGCAACTCTAACGAAACACTTGCCGATTTGTACGAAACCTACCGATTGCAGCAGTGGGGCAACTTTTCCGTTGCCGACTTTCTTAACGCATTCAGTGAAGTTAATCGGCAGTTGTGGGATTTGTACAACCACAACAAAATAGACCAGCAAACCCTTCGCGCCCAGCGCTTTATCCGCATTTGGGAGCGACTCGGGGCAGCGGGCACTCCCCCACCCCAATTAGGCGAAGACTATCTGGCCATCTGCCCGACCAAGCCGCACCTGCTGCCACATGCCCGCGAAACACTGGATTATTTAGCCAACCGATATCGCCTGCACATCATTACCAACGGTTTTGACGATATTCAGCAAACCAAAATCCGCAGTGCAGGCATTGCGCACTACTTTGAGGCTTTGGTTACTTCCCAAAATTCGGGGCACAAGAAACCGCATCGGGCAATTTTTGATTATGCGCTCGCTCAAACAGGCGCAGGCACGCACGATTCGGCCATGATTGGCGATAATTTGGAAACAGACATTGGCGGTGCAAAGGTGCTGGGGCTGGATACCATCTTCTACAATCCCGAACGAATCGCCCACGAAACGGAGGTTACGCTGGAAATTCACTGCCTAAGCGAATTGCAGCGGCATTTATAGCCGAATAGAAATGTCTTCTGTCAAGAAAAAGTTGCTTTGAAAAAATATTGTGCAAACATACAAAAGCAGAAGGTTTTGTGAAGTTTTTTCGCGTAAATTACTAAAAAAACAAACATTTAAACCTAACAGTTGTCCAAAACCTGTAAGGTTTGCGTATAATTTGCTTAGCGGCTCAAATTGGTTGTAAATTTCATGGAAAGCAGATGGAACTGCACGCGCAACCCCACCTGCTTTTCCGATGTAGAGCAATTAATTAGACGTGAGCCAAATAGCAAGTAACGCACCTGCAATTTTACCTATCCACGAATAAATAGCATTTTCAGGAGCGTTAGGGTCGCTTCCGATTTTACCGAACAAGGCGAATAAAATGCCGCCGATAAGAAATTCTCCTGCGAAATAGCCGATGATGGCTGCAATGAAGGTTAGCATTGTCTTATTGTAAGTTGGTTTACGTGGTTTAATTCCCTCAATTCCTCAAACGTTCCCCGATTTTTTGAAAAAAATCAGTTGCCATTGTACAAGCGGTAAACAGATTATCAATTCATACTGCCAAATATTGGACAGATAAAAAATCTAAATTGGTACTTTTGTCTGCCGAATGAATTACCCATGTGCAACATGATTCGCCGCTGCTTATTGCTTATAATTATTTGTTCTACCGTGATGAGTTGTACGGGTGTGCGCTACTTGCAGGAAGGAGAGCAATTGCTATACACGCAAATTATCAAAGGCAATCGGCAGGTTGCCACCGATGAACTGGAAGCCTTTTACAGGCAGCGCCCCAATCGCAAACTGTTGCTCTTTGCTTTTTCGCCCTATGTAATTGCCTATTATGAAGGCAAAAAGCCCTACGAGCGCAAACTGCCCGAAAAGCAGGCGGAGTTGGCAAAACGGGAAAGCTATTACGAGCAACTTTTACAGGATACGACATTGGATTTCAGGCAAGAGCGGAAAATTTTGGCCAAACGTGATAAGGAATTAGGCAAACTTCGCCGTTGGATAGACGAAGGCAACTGGCTCATGCGCTCCGTTGGCGAAAAGCCCGTCATTTTTGATTCTGCACTGATGTACCGCACTGCCCAACAAATGCAATTGGCCATCCGGCAGCGCGGTTTTTTTGCCGCACAGGTAAAGCCATCATACCACATCAAAAAACGTTTGGCAACCGTTACCTATCAGGTAACAGAGGGAGCCGCGCATACGATTAACCGCATTTTTTACAGCAGCAGCGACTCTGTATTGCTTAAAATTGTTCGTCAGGATACGCTCAACAGCCTGCTGCGAAGCAATATGCGCTACGACGAGGGGGTATTCGCACAGGAACGCGACCGCATTACCCGCCACCTGCGCAACAACGGCTACTATGAGTTTACCCGCGACTTCATTTTTTTTGACGTAGATACCCTAATCGGCAAGCCGCGCCGTGCCGATTTGCGCGTTACCATAGAGACCATTGATGAAAAAAACCCGCATCGGCAGTTTGCAATTGGTCAGGTTGAAATCATTACAGACGTAAACACGGAAAGCGAGCGGCCTGCGCGTGATACGCTGAATTACAAAGGCTTGCGCATCGTTTCTTTCAATACGGAGCGTTATTCCCCCAAACTATTAGAAGACCGCATTCGGTTGAAACCTTTTCAGTTAAGCAGCCAGGCCAATGCAGAAGAAACCCAGCGGGCATTGGCAGGGCTGGATATGTTCAAGTTTGTCAATATTGCACAAGACACAAGCGGCGGCATACTGAACCCTCGCATTTTTGTAAGCCCCCTGCCCATCAATGAGGTCAGTTTGGAAGGAGGCTTGAACGTAGCACAAGCACTACCCGGCCCGTTTTTCAGTGCTTCGTGGCGCAACCGCAATATTTTCCACGGTTGCGAAATCATCGAGTTTCGGGCGCGGGGCTCTTTGGAAGCGCAAGGCAGCGCCGCAGAGGTGCAAAATACCTACAACTCGCAAGAACTCAGCCTGAACGCAAGTATCAGTTTCCCCAAATTGATTTTTCCCATCAGTTTGGACAAAAAACGCGCTTTGAACATTTTTTCTCCAAAAACAAAGCTCACTACGGGCTATACCTTTATCAGAAGGCCGGAGTATGACCGCTTGAATTTCCAGTCCACCTTCAACTACGAATGGACAAACCTGCGCGACAAACAGTTTACACTGACCCCCTTAGACCTGACCATTGTCAATACACCGCGCTATCAAGACGCTTTTATTGAGTACCTGTTGCAATTGGCAGCCGGGGGCAACACCTTATTGCGCAGTTTCAGCAGGCTTCTTGTGTCAAGTATTTCGGCCAATTTTGTTTATTCCGACACCAAAAGACAGGATGCCGTTTATGTCAGGCTATTTGGAGAGTCGGGAGGCACTACGCTTAACTTTTTGAGCGACAAATTTTTGCGGAGCAGCAGCACCATTTTCGGGCTGGAATATTTTCGGTTTTTTAAGCTCAATGCCGAAGGCCGCTACTACTTGCCCCTGAGCAAAGAAACTACGCTTGCCATGCGTGCCAATCTGGGAGTTGCGAACCCTTACGGCAAAACCGAAGATGCACGCAGCACGGTATTGCCCTACGAAAAATACTTTTTCACGGGTGGCAGCAACAGCATACGTGCTTGGCGACCGCGCCGCCTCGGGCCGGGCAGCTATACCCCACCTTTCAATGAAAACACCGGCCTTTTTGACCTCCGTTTTGAACAACCCGGCGAGCTTTTGCTGGAAATGAACATGGAACTGCGCACCAAACTGTTCAGTTTTGTCAATGGCGCATTGTTTATTGATGCAGGCAATGTGTGGATGCTCACGCCCGATTCGCGCCCCGGCTCCGACTTCAAACTGAACCGATTTGTACAGGAGATAGCCGTTGGAACAGGGGCAGGTTTGCGCATGGATTTTTCCATCGTGATTTTGCGTTTTGACATAGGCCTGCGCGTTTGGGACCCCGCCTTCCCGCTGCAACAGCGCTTCGTATTAGGCCGCGAAGCCTTCCGAAACCCTACCTTTAACGTGGGCATCGGCTATCCGTTCTGATGCTTGGGGACATAAAAACTGCACCTGTCGGAGGTTTTCTCCAACAGGCACATGCTAAAAAATCCGACATAAAATGCCGCAATGATAAGTGAGCGAGCAGTTTTTTAAAGCGTACTCCGCAATTGAGCCTTTGCGAAAGCTGCGGTAAAAAGTTAAGCTCTCATGTGATTACTGACTCATTACAGCAGTTTGGTAATGCCCGGTACCGCCATAGGGGCAGGCAGGGTTTGCCCCCATTGCAAATTGTCGGGTACTAACACTTCTTTTGATGCCCACGCCTCTTCCCATGTAATGGTTTGGCCGGTGTAGGCCACCATCCGCCCGATGAGTGCCAGCATGGTGCTTTGCGTCATCCATTCGCCGTCGTTGATGGGTTGCCCTTTGCGAATGGAAGCAAAAAGTTCATCATGCTCGGTTTGGTACATGTCATTTTTATCGCCACGATATTCCCAAGGCTGCCCTTCATGCGGTGTGATAATGTGTTTACTCTTCATACAGTCAATCAGCGCATGGCCTTTGGTTCCTGAAACCTCAACCAGATAGCTGTTGGAACATCCCGACTGCTTGCGGCTGTAATGATAACCTTTTACACCGTTTTCGTACTCATACACAATGGCGAAATGGTCAAAAATATTGCCTAATTCTTTGCCTGTATTAACCTGCCGTCCGCCTGTTCCGAATACCCGAACGGGTGGTTTATCGCCCAGCGCCCAACTCATCATATCAAGGCTGTGAACGGCCTGTTCGGCAATGGAATCACCTGAAAGCCAAGTATAATGCGGCCAGTTGCGCAATACAAACTCCGCATCGCTCCACTCGTTCTTGCGGTCTTTTTGCCATGCCGGGCCTGTATTGTAAGTGTTCAGAATAGAGGTTACTTTACCGATTTCGCCGTTCACGATTTTTGAGAAAATGGCACGTTTAGGGAAATCGTAGCGCCAGCAAAATCCTGAAACGACTGCCAATTTTTTTTCACGTGCTTTGCGGGCAGCATCCAATACTCGCTTTAACCCCGGCACATCTACCGCCATCGGTTTTTCGGTGAAAATATGTTTGCCTGCCGCCACAGCCTCCTCCATGTGCTGCGGGCGAAAAGCAGGCGGAGAGGCTAAAATAACCACGTCCACACCTGAATTGAGCAGTTTACGGTAGGCATCTAACCCTACAAAGCGTTGTGTTTTAGGTACTTGTACTTTATCACCGTGCTTGGCCGCAAGATTTTTGTAAGACTCTTCCAAATGGTCTGCAAAAATATCTGCCATAGCTACCAGCACCGTGTTTTTATCTGCTTTAAGGGCTTGGCTTGCAGCGCCGGTTCCGCGTCCGCCACAACCTACCAACCCTACACGCAGGGTATCGCTGTTGGGGCTAAATCCTTGAACTGTCCAAGGAATAGTCGCCGCACCTACCGTCAGCAGACCTGCCGACTTTAAAAAATCCCTTCTGGATTCATCAAACATTGCATTGTCCATCATATTTACCGGATTGATTTTCCGAAATTTAGCAAAATGATGACGAAAGTCATTAAATTGATGCAGATTGTATGTTTATCTTTGGTTTCACAAACATTCTTCTACCGATAGCCATGAATATCCTGCAAACAAATACCAACGCGTCTGCCGCTAATGCCACTCAGGAACGCACGCAAATAATTGTCCCCATTGATTTCTCCGAAAACTCATTGGCCGCATTGGATTATGCCGTAGCCATTGCCGCCAAAGTCGGTGCCGAAATCACCTTGTATCATGGTTTTTATGTAATGACAGAGGTGCAGTTTGCCACCATAGACCCGAGCTATCTGAACATGCAGATAGACAATCAGGAGCTTTACTGGAATGAGCGTTTGGAAGGATTAAAAGAAAAACTCAGCGATAAAAAATATGCTGACGGCACGCCTGTTTCGGTAAAAGTATTGGTCAAAATGGGCTTAGTGGCCGATGATGTCGGTGAAATGGTGCGTCGCGGCGAATATCAGTTGGTAGTTATGGGCACAAAAGGTGCAAGCGGTTTAGAGCGAATAGTACTGGGTTCTATTGCCGGAGCAGTAGCCGACCAAGTAACCTGCCCTATTCTGATTGTGCCGCAAAAAGCAGTTTACAACGGCTTGCGCAACGTTGTGTATGCTACTGATTTTGACCGCACCGACACAGCAGTAATAGACGGCCTTTTGGAGTTTTGTCAATTGTTTGACGGCAAACTTACTTGCCTGCACATCACTACCGACAGCAGCCGTGCCGAATCGGACAAGTTGCTGTTAGACACTTTGAAAGATACTTATTGGCACGTATCGACAGCCAATATAGGTTTTGTATTGCAAACAGCAGACACCGCCACCAGTGGTATTCGCCGCTATATCCACGACAATCCGACCGATATGTTGGTACTGCTTAACCAGCAGCGCAGTTTTATTGAGCGCATTTTTGACCCAAGTGTCAGCAAGGAGTTTGCTTTTACGTCCGATATTCCGCTGTTGATTCTAAAAAAATAAGCATAATTTTTTTCGTGATTTTGTATATTTGAAACAACAAACTTCAAAGTGCAAAATCATGAAATCAGCAGTTCCTGTTTGCCGTAATTGCAAAAGTAGAGGGCAATCATTGTTCAGTTTTTGCCAAATAACTGAAACTGAACAGATTAACTCTACTAAATCTACTCAAACTTTCCGTAAAGGAGACCATATTTTCCTTGAAAACGGCGTACCGGCCGCGCTTTATTGTATCAACAGCGGTACAGTAAAAATCAGCAAATTAAGTTCCAACGGGAAAGAGCAAATCATGCGCATAGCACAGGAAGGTAATTTCTTGGGGTATCGTTCGCTGATACTGAAAAGCCGCTATACCTATTCGGCTGTTGCCTTAGAAGAGTGCAGGGTTTGCGTGATTCCCAAAGCAGATTTCTTTGCTTTGCTGCGAAACAATAACGATTTCTATCAGGCACTGATGGAGATGATATGCAGAGAGGCAGATGAAGCAGAAGCCAAATTGAGTGATTTAGCGCACAAACCTGTACGCAGCCGCATTGCCGAAGCCTTGTTGCTACTGGCCAACTCCTCCACCGATGAGGAACACGCCATCTCTTTAACCAGAGAAGACTTGGCGAGTTTTGTTGGTACAGTAAAAGAAACGGCGATTCGTGTTATTTCAGAGTTGCGCGATGCCAATATTATCAGCATTGATAAGCGAAAGATTCGCATTCTCAATCCGCAAATGCTGATACACATCAGCAACGTGTATGATTAAAAAGTAAGCAAATTTTTACATTCTTTTTAATGCGGATAATACGGGTTACGCAGATGCATTCGCATTGTATGCTATAATTGTCGTTCATCCGTGTTATCCGCCAAAATCCTCACACTCACGCGATACACGTTTAATCATCCAACTGTTTAACAATGTGTTTACCAGTCGGGTTTGCTGCGGTCGGTGCGGCGGCTTGGCTGTCGTTGCATTTGTTGCAGGTACTGCACTTCATTGTTGCGAATAGCATCCAGCATGGCCTTTGCCTGTTCTTCCGTCATTTTAATCTGTTCTAACTTTTTGCTGCGCAATTTGCTGTTGCTACTCTTGTCTTCCATTTTTCCTTGCTCAGAGCTTTGCTCATCCTGCTCGCCGCTTTGTGCATTTTCTTTGCTTTGCTGCCCTCTCTGCTGCTGTTGTTGCTTATCGGCATTTTGCTGCTGTTGCTGCTGATTTTTATTTTGTTGCGATTGGTCAGCGTTGTTCTGTTCGCTTTGCCCTTGTTGCTGTTGTTTTTTTATCAGCAAAGCGTACACAACTTCATAATTATAGCGCGCAGCCTGATTGCCGGGCGAGGCGCGCAAACTGTTGCGCAGGTATTTAAGCGCATCTTCCAATTGCCCGCTTTGTGCTTTTATGACGGCTGCTTGTTGGTAAGCCACAGTCTGAACGGCTTTATCGCCTGTTTTTGCGGCTTGCTCATACTGTATCAATGCCATAGACATTTCGCCGGCATTGAAATAAGCATGTGCCAGATTCAACAATACAGCAGGTTCTTTTACTTGATACGTATCTGTCAATTGCTTATACTTGTTGATGGCTACATTCCAAAATTTGTTGCGAAAAGCAGCTTCTGCCTCGCGTTTCAACTGATTGATGGCGGCAATATCGCCTATGTCGGCAAATGCGGTTGTCGTTATCAGTAAGAGTAAGCCCAACAAAAGCCTTCTTATCATATCCGTGTGATTAGATAATGCGAATGTACTAAATTTTAAGGGAGTAGCTTTGTGCATGCGGCAAACATTATGCCGCTACAAACAGATATTGAGGTATGTTAAAAATCGCATGGTCGTCCGTTTATCATCACCCGCTGCCGGAGGGACACCGCTTCCCGATGGAGAAATACACACTGTTGCCCGAACAACTTTTATACGAAGGAACTGCCAATCATGATAATTTTTTTGCCCCGTCGCCTGCCTGCGAAGCGGATATTTTGGCAAGCCACGATGCGGAATGGTGGCAAAAACTGAAAACACAGCAACTTTCGGCAAGTGAAGTGCGCCGAACCGGTTTCCCGCTATCGGAAAGTTTGGTACAGCGCGAAGTAGTCATTTTGCAGGGAACTATTCAGGCGGCACTTTTTGCCTTGCAATATGGCATTGCCATGAATATTGCCGGGGGCACACACCATGCTTTTACTAATCGCGGCGAAGGTTTTTGCCTGCTGAACGATGTGGCCGTAGGGGCACATTACCTGCTCAACCGACAGTTGGCAAAGCGTATTCTAATGGTGGATTTGGACGTGCATCAGGGCAATGGCACCGCACAGATTTTTGCAGGCGACGACCGCGTGTTTACTTTCAGTATGCACGGGGAAAAAAATTATCCGCTGCAAAAAGAACAATCCGACCTTGATATTGGCCTGCCTGATGGGACAGACGACAGTTTATATCTGAAAACTTTGTACGAGACGCTGCCCCGCCTGATAGATACCGTACAACCGGACTTCATTTTTTACATTGCCGGCGCAGATATTTTGGCAACCGATAAGTTGGGCAAACTTGCCGTAAGTCGGCAAGGCTGCAAGGAGCGCGACCGATTTGTGCTGCAAACTTGTAAAGACAATCGCATACCCGTAGCCGTAAGTATGGGGGGCGGCTATTCGCCACGAATTGCCGACATCATTGAGGCGCACAGCAATACTTACAGGCTGGCACAGGAAATTTTCTTTTAGTTAGAAGCGAATGCCGATAATGGTAATATCATCGGTTTGCGTTTCGTCGCCACGCCACATTTCGTGTGTTTCCAACAAAATGCTTTCCTGACGGCAAGTGTCGGCGCGGGATATATCTTTTAGCAACTGACGCAGGAATTTTTTACCGAATTTCACGGGAGGCTGTCCTCCATCGGCATTGCCGAACTGGTCTGTGTAACCATCGGTGCAGAGGTACAACATATCACCACGCATACAGTGCCATATGTGATTGTTCACTGTACGAATGGCTTTGGTATTAATAATGCCACCTACCGAGAACTTATCGCCTTTAATTTCATACAATGTATCGTTGCGCAACATGTATGCAGACTGATGTGCGCCGGCAATTATCAATTCTTTGGTGTGCTGATTATAAACAAAAATGGAAATATCCATACCGTCTTGACGGTTGGAGGAAAGCTCGTTCTGTTTCAGCACCTTAATCACCCCCAAATCCATTTTTTTGATGATTTGGGCAGGGTCTAAAAGGCGCTCCATCACAACCACCTGATACAGCAGGTTACTGCCAATTACAGACATAAGCGCCCCCGGCACACCGTGTCCGGTACAATCAACAACAGCCATGATGGCAATAGGATCGCCTTGGTCGTTTACCATTTGGCGGAACCAGTAAAAGTCGCCGCTGACAATATCCTTGGGCTTGTATAATATAAATGACTGATTAAAACAGCGCGCAATAGCCTCTTTTTCAGGCAGTAACGCTGCTTGGATGCGCTGTGCGTAGTTGATGCTTGATGTAATGTTCTTATTTTTCAGCTTAATCTCGGCAAGCGCCTTTTCTATCTCGCTTTTTTGCTGCGCGATTTTCTCGTTTTGGCTTTGGATTTCCTCAGTTTTCTGCTGAACTTCTTCGTATTTGTAAATAAGTTGTGTGTTCAGTTCTTTCTGTTCCTTAATTTTTTTGTCCAACTGCTGCGACATATTGCGGAAACTACGGGCGAGCTCCCCAATTTCATCGTGCCGTCTGAACATTCTTCCGTCGGATACAATTTCATTCCATTCGCCTTCTGCCATTTCTTCGGCAGCCTGATTGAGGGAAATAATGGGTTGTGCAAAATATCTTCCCACACCAATGGCAATGATGGTACCTATGCCGCAAATAATCAATGCAATGCGTGCGTAGCGGTCGCCCAAAAACAAAATTGGCTTGAAAATAACTTCCTTAGATGCTTTGGCAATAATAATCCATCCGCTGCCTGCATAGTCCAGATATCCTTTTTGTGTATCCAACACAAAGATTTCTTTCTCCATATTCACAAATCGGTTTTGCTGGCCGAATGTGGGAGATTCAATGATTTTTTTGATGTATTTGATATCCGGATAGCGTTTGGTAAGGGCTGCAAATTTGTTTTTATTGGAAAATAAGATGTAGCCGTCGTTATCTACCAATACAATTTCCAAATTCCTGCGCAATTCATCTTGCCTGCCCGGCCCGCTGATGATTTGGTTGAACAGTTCATGTAACTTGTTCATAGACACTCGCGCTACGAGTACGCCCACATACTGCCCTTTTTCATCGCGGATTTTTTTGGCAAAATGTATAACAGGAATTTGCAAGGATTCGGATTTGGAAACCTCCATGACAAATTCTTTGTATTCCAACTCCGGCCAGTATTTAGAGTAACTGTGCTTCTTGCCTACATTTTCTATGCGGGTATCAGCTATGTAATTGCGCAGTGTATCAAAATAGGTGAGGCTTTGGTACAGCGGAAAAGCGATAATGAGTTCATCTAAGCGGCGTTGGATGAGTGCCGTGCGCTCCCGTTGTTTGAGTGCATTGGTAGTAATCGGAGCGATAAAAGCAGGGTCTTGTGCTATTGAGAAGAGGTCTTTTCTTCTTTCATACAAGAATCTATCAATTCCCGTAATGGTAAGCGCTGTTTCTTTCAGTAATGATTCCTTAATATCCGATTCCGTTGCCTGACGGGCTTCAGTATAGGCAAAGTAGAATGCCGGCATACTGCCAAGCAAAACCATTGCTACACAAAGCACCACCATTTTGAACGAAATGCTCCTCATCGGAAATCATAGTAAGAGTTGAAACATCGCCATTGGGTTAAAATCCGTAAAAGTAGCGGATTTTTGTATCTAAACCTATTAACCAATTAACATGCTAAAAGCAAAAATATTGTAGTTTGACCGCTAAGTAACGCAAAAATAAGTATAACTACTCATATTTGACTACTTGCAGCGAAGGAAGTAGTATCCGAAGCAGCAGCCATGCGCTGATAAAAACAAACCCCGCACCACCGAAAATCAGTGCATAGTTGCCCGTGGTTTCCAGTACGTAGCCTATCAGCGAAGAAAACAACGTACCGCCGATTGCCCCGCTCATGCCTGCCAGCCCCGACATAGAGGCTACGGCATTTTTGGGGTACAGGTCGGTAACAATTGTGAAAATATTGGCAGACCAGCCCTGATAAGCAGCGGCAGCCAGCGCAACCAGTGCTACCGCTCCGGCAGCGGATGGCATTTGCGCAGCCAAGGCAACAGGCATGGCTAACAATGCACACACAAGCAAGGTGTTGCGGCGGGCAAAATCAAGCGAACGCCCCCGTTTCAACCAAAACGACGACAGCCAACCGCCCGATATGCTGCCTACATCGGCTACCAAAAAAAGCACAATAAGCGGTAAACCAAGTGCCTGCAACTGCAATCCGTATTGGGCATACAAAAATTTAGGCACCCAAAACAGGAAAAACCACCAAACGGGGTCGGTGATGAAACGCATCAGGCAAAGCGCCCAGGTCTGACGGAACGCCAGCAACTGCCCCCACCGAACGGGTGCAGCAGCCGCTTGGTTGCCCGATTGGATGTACGCAAGTTCGCCCTGACTTAAAACAGGGTGCAACTCGGGTTTGGTGTACATCTGCCACCAAAAAATCAGCCATATAAAACCGACAGCACCCGTAATGATGAATGCCCATTGCCAGCCGTATTGTGTAGCAATAAAAGGCACGGTCAGCGGCGCAAGGATAGCCCCAATGTTTGAACCCGAATTGAAAATGCCCGTTGCCAATGCCCGTTCTTTTTGGGGAAACCACTCGGAAACCGTTTTCAGGCAGGCGGGGAAGTTGGCAGCCTCACCGATGCCCAGCACAAAACGTGCCAAGGCAAAACCCGCTACGCTGCGCGCCAAAGCGTGCCCGATGCCCGCCAAACTCCACACCACAATGGCAACGGCAAAACCGATGCGCGTGCCGAATCGGTCTAAAAAGTAGCCCGTAGATGCCATCCCGATTGCATAGGCAATCTGAAACGCCATCACAATGCGGCTGTAATCTATCTCGTTCCAGCCGATTTCGGTTTGCAGCACGGGGGCTAAAATGCCGATAACTTGACGGTCGATATAGTTAATGGTGGTGGCAAAAAACAACAGTGCCAGAATGCGCCAGCGATAATTCCCAATTTCAGCCATAGAGACGAACTATTTGCATAATTTTGCTGTTACCACAATTAACTGAATGGTTTCAACAGCAAAAAAATCCATCCTGTTTTTTATGATAAGCGTTACCGAAAAAGCCAAAAATAAAATAACCGAACTGCGTTCGCAAGAAGGCAAAACCGATAATCACAATATCCGCGTTGCGGTGAAAGGCGGCGGATGCTCGGGGCTGATGTACGACCTTGTATTTGACGACACCACCCAACCCAACGACCAAATTTTTGAGGATAAAGGCATCAAAATTATGGTAGATAAGAAAAGTCTGTTGTATTTGGCAGGCACTACGCTCGATTTTTCCGACGGTTTAAACGGCAAAGGCTTCCAATTTATCAATCCGAATGCTTCGCGCACCTGCGGATGCGGTGAAAGTTTTGCGGTTTAAGCCAAACAATACGTCAAAATAAAACAGCCGTCTCCTGTTCGGGGCGGCTGTTTTTGTTTACGGCAGTAAAATATAGCTGTTGATATCAATTTCAATTGCCTTGCTTATGAGGGCAGGTGTTAATCCCCAAAGGTGCATAAAGCGGGCAAAAACTTACTACGCTTGTCAGCACAAATACGCCCGCCACCACAAGCAATACAATGCCTATTGTGCCCGTGATAATTTGCATGTAGTACAACACGCCAATAACAACCGCTATCAACACCCTGATGATGCGGTCAATAGTTCCCATGTTCTTTTTCATATTTTGGCTTGCATTTGAAGACAAATTACGAAAAATCGGGCAACTGTTGTGTAACTTTTGTTACACAACAGCCATTATTTCACAAATACTTTTTTGTACAGTTCAATGCTTTCGGCAATGATTTGCTCTGCCATTTCGCGATTCAAAAAGTCTTCTACCACTACGGTCTTGTTTTCCAACTTTTTGTAATCCTCAAAAAAGTTGCGCATTTCGGAAATATAGTATTTGGGCAGCGATGTAATATCTTCCACGTGGTTTACGCTCGGGTCGCCTGCCGCTACGGCAATGATTTTATCATCAGCCTCGCCGTTGTCTAACATGCGCATCACCCCAATGGGTTTTGCCTCCACAATGCACAAGGGAACGATTGTGATTTGTGAAAAAATCAGGATGTCTAATGGGTCTTTGTCGTCGCAATAGGTTTGCGGAATGAAGCCGTAGTTGGCAGGGTAGTAAACTGACGAATACAATACGCGGTCTAACTTAATCAAGCCGCTTTCTTTGTCCAACTCGTATTTGGCGCGTGTTCCTTTGGGAATTTCTATGATGCCGTTCACTAATTTGGGGCTGTTTTCGCCCGGATGAACGTGATGCCAAGGATTGAATGAGTTCATGCTGTATAAAAAATTTAAAAGGGCGCAAAGTTAGGCTATAATTCCCCGATTCGGCGTGTTTTTTTGCGAAGAAATACCTGATGCTTGGTGCTGCCAACAATTTGCGAACCGTAAATGCCTGTATGTCCCGAAAAAAGATAGGCTACCACACAGGCAAGAGCAATGAAAACGCCGCTTTCCGCACCGAACAACTCAATCCCCATCAGCGTGCAGGCAATCGGGGTGTTGGTAGCCCCTGCAAATACGCCCACAAAGCCCATGCCCGCCAGCAAAGCAACAGGCAGCGGAATGAGCTGGCTAAGTGCATTGCCCAAGGTTGCGCCTATGAAAAACAGAGGCGTTACCTCACCGCCTTTGAAGCCTGCGCCAAGTGTAAAAGTAGTTGTCAGCGTTTTGACAAGAAAATCGTAAAACGGTAAATCTTCGCTGAATGCGGCTACTATGGTCGGCACGCCCAAGCCAATGTATTTGGTCGTTCCTGAAGCCCACACCGAAAGGGCAATCACTGCCCCGCCGACAACGGGACGAAGCGGCGCATATTGTATGTGATTTTTAAACAGGTTTTGCCAAAAATGCGCCATTTTGGAAAACAACAACGCCGCCAGCCCGAAACAAATACCCGCGGGAATAGTCCACAAAAAGTTTTGCGGATTCATCGGTGGCACGGTCGGGATGGCATAATGCGTATGCGCCACCTGCCAGGCATGGCAAGTGTAATCGGCAATGACGGCGGCAAAAAAAGCGGGCAAAATAGCCTCGTAGCGCATCCTGCCCAAAATCAGGACTTCCAGCGCAAAAACGGCACCCGCCAGCGGCGTACCGAAAACCGATGCAAACCCCGCACTGATACCCATGACCAAAAACATGCGGCGGTCGCGCTGTTTGAGCCTGAAAAAGTGCGTGAATTGGTCGGCGATGGCAGCACCCATTTGCACCGCTGTTCCTTCGCGCCCTGCAGAGCCACCAAAAAAGTGCGTGGCAACCGTACCGAACAACACTAAGGGCGCCATTTTGAAAGGAATCACGCGGCGCGGCTGATGAAACTCGTCAATAATCTGATTGTTGCCGCCTGCCACTTCCTGCCCGTAGCGATGATACAACCAACCGATAACAAACCCACCAAGCGGCAAAAAAGCGATAATCCACAGATGGCTTTCCCGAAAGTGCGTTGCCCAATCCAAGGCAACCAGAAAAAATGCCGAAGCCGACCCCGCCAAAATACCCACTAACAGCGCAAAAAACAGCCATTTGAAAGTGTCCGTCAGCAGCGGGATTTGTTCTATTTTATTGGTTTTCAACATGTTATTTTAAAAATTATCGTTGTAGGGACAGGGCATGCCCGTTGCACGTCGCTTGTCCCTACTTGCAAACCCCATCACCGCACCGCCGCGGCGCGTCGCAAGCGGTCGTTGATGGCTCTTCCCAAGCTCTCTTCGGGCAGCAGTTCGGCAAATATAACACGAATCGGCAAACTGTCTAAGTAGCGCAAGGCAGCAAAAAGTCTTTGCGCTGCCTCAGCATAGTCGCCTGTTGAAGACAGTACAACCTGATGATTTTCAGGTATTTGCAAAAATTTTTTCTTAAATGACAAAATGCCTGTTGTTTTCGGGTCGGCTTGTGCAACCAGTTCGTCCAAATTGCCCAAAACCAACGGAATGCGCGGCGCATAGTGGCTTTTGAGCATACCCGGGGCGGCAGGTTGCGAAGAGGAATGTTGCATCACGCGCACCTTGCCGATGACTGCCTCAACAGCTTCCACCGAAAGCCCCCCTTTGCGATAAATAACCGCTTTCTCGCCCTCAAAACCCACAATGGTAGATTCCAGCCCTACGCGGCAAGCCCCGCCGTCCAAAATGTAAGGAATTTTATCACCCAATTGGTCGGCGACGTGCTGCGCAGTGGTCGGGCTGATGTAGCCGAAGGGATTGGCACTCGGCGCTGCCAGCGGAAAGGATAATTTTTTCAACAGTTCCAGCGTGAGCGGATGGTTCGGTACGCGCAGCGCCACACGCGGCAACCCGCTTGTACAAAGGTCGGGGATGATGTCCCGTTTGGGCAGCAGTAGCGTCAGCGGTCCGGGCATGAATTGCGCTGCCAATTGTTGCGCCTTTTCGGGAAAGTCCGTTGCATATCGGCTGATGTGGCTCACCTCGGCAATGTGTACAATGAGCGGGTCAAATTGCGGACGATTTTTTACTTCAAAAATGGTGGCAAGTGCCTTTTCGGAAAGAGCATTGCCTGCCAGCCCGTAAACGGTTTCCGTCGGTATGGCGACCACCTCGCCCGCCTGCAAGTGCGCCGCGGCTGTTTCTATGGAAGTTCCAATCATCGGGGAGTTTGCGGATTTTATATATGCGAACGGGTAGGATTGTTTTGTAATCACAAAGCAGCTGAAAATTAATTTTCAGAAAAACATTTGTTATTTATCCTGTATCTCAAACTTGGCGCTTTTGAGCAGTTGAATGCTGTTATAGTCACGCTTATCGGAAAATCCGAATTCCCAAAGAGAATATTCGTTTTTTCTTTTGGCGAAAAAAAGCACGTTTACTTTCTTTTTGGTATAAGTTTGCCACTGGCGAAACGGATAATACAATTGCCTGATTATCGTATTATTTGCCTCGGCGTTTTTGGCTTCTATCAAAACAACTTGATTTTTGCCTTCATAGCCTGCATCTACTTCTGTTTGTACGCTTTCTGCCGTAATAAGTTGTCTGTATTTCCCTGCGTAAAATTCAAACTTAGGTGTGTATTTTCTGCCGCGAATAGTTAAAACCAAACTCTCATCTTCCAAGAAACTGCGTATCAGACTTGAAGCATAAGCAAAATCCAAATGTTGCATTTCAGAGTTTCCGATTTGCGAAGTTTCCAATTGAAAATCAAGTTTAGACTTGTAAATTTTCGTCGGTGTATCAATTTCGGGAATATCTACATATCCTTCGCCTTGCAAAATAGCGTAAACCCCGTTTTTAACAGGCAAAATGAACAAATTGTTATCCGTAAATACCTGAGGTCTGCTTTCTTTTGTATCCTGCTTACATAATACGCGAACTTCTCTTTCGGTTGTAGTTGTAAAGTGTGCTGTTGCCTTTTTAATTTGTTCTGCCGTCAAAATAAAAAGACTTTTTGAAAAATCGTGTTGCAAAATACGATAAGCATCAAAAATTGATTGCCAAGGTTTGTGGTTCATACGGATAATTGGTAATAATTAATTCGTTGATTTTTCCTCGTTTATCACCGTTACAGTTTACGGCTCTGCTTGCGGAAACCCTGAAAATATTATATCCTGAAAAGGCTTTTTCAAAAAAATCATCTTCGGGATTTTCATTTTTGGGGTCTGAATTGGAAAGCATCAATTTTGCGCCTTTTTCTCGGTCTAACTTTTGAAAAAATCGGGCTAATTGTAACTGTTCTTTATCGGTAAATTCCGTGCCTGTGTACGTTGTAAAACTTGCCGTTTGGCTAATAGGTCTGTACGGCGGGTCAAAGTAAACAAAAGTATTTTCATTTACTTTTTCAAAACAATCGGAATAATCTGCTTGTCTGATTTCAGCATTTTGCAATACTTTTGAAACCGCCAAAATATTCGGTTCATCAAAAATTGTTGCAGTTTTATATTTTCCGTAAGGCACATTAAATTCACCTTTTGAGTTCAGGCGAAAAAGTCCATTGAAACATGTTTTATTTAAAAAGATAAATTGGGCAGCTCGCGGAATCCAATTATCAGAAATTTTTTTATAGTTAATTTCAAATCGTTGTGAATTAAAATGTTTGCGTACCGCTAAAAATAAATCGTTTCGCTTTTCCAGTTCGGTTTGGTCATAATCTTTTTGGTATTGTTCCAAAAAATCAAGTAAATCATGCGGGCGCTGCTGAATGACTTGGTAAGTTAAAATTAAATCTTTGTTGAGGTCGGAAAGGTAAGCATTTTGAATTTTGTAGCGTTGTGCAATTAAAAAGAACACGGCGCCGCCACCCAGAAAAGGCTCAACATAATTTTTGATAATACCTTTTCTAAGTTCGTTAGGATAGTAATTTTCAAACTGTTCCAACAGTTGATTTTTACCGCCTACCCATTTAACGAACGGTCTTGCTTTTATCATTTGGAATGTTCAGATTTCGGCAATATTTTCTTTTATTACACTACTCAAACAACGGCTTTCTTTTTTGCATTTGTGCCGTCATAGCTTCCTGTAAATCAGCGGATAGCAGCATGGCGGCGTTCCATGTGGCGATGTAGTTCAGTGCGTCGGCGGTGCTGTGGTCGCGGGTGTAGCGCAGCATTTCCTTCGTGCCGCGAATGCTCAACGGCGACTTGGCGGCAATCTGTCGGGCAATTTCGCGCACGCCTGCCAGCATTTCCTCTTCCGAAGCAAAACAGCGGTTGGCAAAACCGTTGGCAGCTGCCTCTGCCCCCGACATGTTTCTGCCCATATAGGCAAGTTCGGCAACAATGCCCGGTGCAATCAGTTTGGGCATTCGTTGCAGTGTTCCCAAGTCTGCCACCATGCCCATGTCTATTTCGCGGATGCAAAACGCAGTTGATTCGGTGCAATAACGCATGTCGGCAGCGCAGGCAATATCCACACCGCCGCCGATGCAACCGCCGTGGATGGCAGCCAGCACGGGCTTTTCGCATTGCTCAACGGCATTTACACATGCCTGTAAATCAAGCACTAAGCGGCGCAACTGTTCGCGGCGGCGACCTTCGTCGGTGCTTACGCCCTGCATTTGTTGCTGAATGCCGCCCAGCAAACTAATGTCAATACCCGAACAAAAATGCTTACCTTCACCGCGCAGGATGACCGCACGCACATCGTTGCGCTGAGAAAGTTCGGTAAAAATGGTGCGCATTTCGTCCCAAGCTGTGCGGTCAAGTGCATTGGCTTTGTCGGGGCGGCTAATCACCACTTCGGCGATATAATCGGCAATATGTAAATGAAAACGTGTGTACATGGCAGTGAGAATTGGACTTCGGATTTGGGATTTTATGATTCCGAAATTTAAATTATTCAATATTTTTCAAGTCGGCGATGGTTTGCAGCGGGTCGGGTGAGCTGAATACGAAATTGCCTGCCACCAGCACATCCGCGCCTGCCGCCACCAACAACGGCGCGTTTTGGCTGTTTACGCCGCCATCTACTTCTATATGCAACTTAGGATTGAGCGCATCTGCCATTTGGCGCAGTTGCTGCACCTTGCGATAGCTGTTTTCAATGAATTTTTGCCCGCCAAAACCCGGGTTGACCGACATGAGGCAAACCAAATCAATATCCGGCAAAATGTCGCCCAACAAATGAACGGAAGTATGCGGATTGATGGCAACGCCAGCCTTGCAACCCAACTCTTTAATTTGCCCGATGGTGCGGTGCAAATGCGTACAGGCTTCGTAATGCACCGTCAGCACGGCAGCGCCTGCATCGCGGAAGGCTTCCAAGTAGCGTTCGGGTTGAACAATCATCAGGTGCACATCCATCGGCTTTTCCGCATGGCGTTTGATGGCATGGCAAACGGGCAGACCAAAAGACAAATTCGGCACAAAAACGCCGTCCATGATGTCTATATGCAACCAATCGGCGCGGCTACTGTTGAGCATTTCCACATCGCGTTGCAAGTTGGCAAAATCGGCAGAAAGTACTGAGGGGGCAATTAAAGGCATATGAGCGATATTTAGCGCAGCAAATATCGGATATTTTGCACCAATTCGGCTACCGAAGGCGCAAGCGCTCTGCCAATGTCGAGCATGTAATTGAACAGTCCGTTCAAATAAGGGTAGGTAACGGTGTTATTTATCAATTCGTTGCGGCTGGTAATACCCGCACTCACCACCAACTCCAAACCGATACTGAGACCGAGCGCGTATTTAATAACACCGAAAATCAGACCGACAAAACTGTCAAACCCTTCAAAAATTTCAAGGTCTAACTTGTTTTTGACTGTTTTGTCGAACCAACTGACCCCGAGTGCAATCAGCACATATAACAAGACAAAAGTAATAAATGCACCAGCCTTAGGCGGGGCAAATCCGATGCGGTCTGCACTGAGTTGAAAAGTTGCAGAAATACTCCAGAATACGAGAAACAGCAGCAGAATAAACGTAAACAACGACAGTAACTCCACAAAAAAACCTTTCTGAAAGCCCTTGTAGCCACCCCAGCCCACAATAAACAGCACGACAATATCGAGCACTGAAAATCGTTCGGCAAGCAGGCTGGCAAGTAAAAGCATGGCTTTCAGAGGTTTCCGATGAATTAACTGAGTAGTTCTTTCACTGTTGCGGCAATGTCTTTACCGTCTGCCTGTCCGCTCAACTCTTTGTTTGCCACACCCATCACTTTGCCCATATCTTTGGCAGAGGCAGCACCCACGCGCTGAATAATTTCCTGTAAACGGGCTTTCAATTCGTCGGGAGATAATTTTTTCGGCAAATATTCTTCAATAACGGCAAGCTCGCCCAATTCAACGGCTTGCAGGTCGGTTCTGCCTTGTTGCCCGTAGATTTCGGCGGAATCTTTGCGCTGCTTGGCGGCTTTTACCAACAGTTTCAGCTCCTCTTCGGGTGTAAGTTCGCCGCTTCGGCCTTCTGCGGTTTCTGCCAATAAAATTAACGACTTAATGGCACGCAGCGCGCGCAGTTTGTCTTTATCCTGCGCCTTCATGGCGTTTTTAATATCTTCTTCTATGCGTTTTTTCAGACTCATAATCAAAAAACTTGCTTAATCTGCGCAACAAAGTTAAACAGATGCATCAAAAGGGTGTAATCATCGCCTAAATTTGTGCTGCAAGGTAATATCTCAAAAAGACAACTTGCTTACGGTGCAAGTTCAAGTTTTAATTGAACCTTTGCATGGCAAATATAACAAAATCAATCAGAAAAGCAATGACACGACTGAGTGTAAATATCAATAAGGTAGCTACTTTGCGCAATGCGCGCGGCGGCAATAACCCCAATGTACTGCAAGTTGCTTTAGACTGCGAACGCTTTGGCGCTCAGGGCATTACAGTGCACCCGCGCCCCGATGAGCGACACATTCGCTATCAGGATGTGTTAGACCTGAAACCCGTGCTGACCACGGAATTTAACATAGAGGGCAACCCCAAAGACCGCTATATGGATTTGGTATTGCAGGTGAAGCCGCATCAGGCAACGCTTGTGCCCGATGCAGAAAATGTGCTTACTTCTAATGCAGGTTGGAATACGGTTGAATATCAGGCATATCTGACCGATATCATCAGCGAGCTGAAAAAGCACGGTATCCGTACCTCTATTTTTGTTGACCCTGTGGAAGCCATGATTGAGGGAGCAGCCAAAACCGGTACCGACCGCATCGAGCTTTACACGGAGCAATATGCAAAGCAGTTTCATGGCAACCCCGCAGAAGCAGTTGCGCCTTATGTTCGCTGTGCCAAACTTGCCAAAGAATTGGGCTTGGGAGTAAATGCCGGACACGACCTTGATTTGCACAACCTTCGCTATTTGCAGCAGCAGATTCCGTTCTTAGATGAAGTTTCCATCGGCCATGCGCTGATTTGCGATGCGATTTACTATGGTCTGGAAAATACAATACGCCTTTACAGAAGACAATTGGAAAACTAATTTAACATCATTGCTATGCTTATCCGCATTGTACGCATGACTTTTCAGCCTGATAAAACAACCGACTTTTTGGCAATTTTTGAAGCCTCTAAACATAAAATCCGTCACTTTGACGGTTGCCGCTATTTGGCGCTGCTGCAAGATGCACAAAACCCTGCGATTTACACCACTTACAGCCTCTGGGAAAGCCCCGACCATTTGGAAAAGTACCGACAGTCGGAATTATTCCAAAACACATGGGCGGCAACAAAAGCCTTATTTGCAGACAAACCGTTGGCATTCAGTCATTTTCAGGCTCAGGAAATAGCATAGAACAATATTTGCAACGGTTTTGAGCACAAAAAAATAGCCTGCGATTAATTACAGGCTATTTTTTTGTAAAAATTTTCACTATATTTTATCAGACTGTTGCGATTTTTTCAGATGTTTCGCGCTTGAAGTCTATAGCTACAAACCATGCCGTAACGGCCAGCGAAAGAACAAAATAAGCAATGATGAGGTATTTTCCGAGAGGAAATACATTGCTCATGTTGAACCAGTCCCCCGTAATAAGAATTACCCCCACGCCATAAGCAACTTTTATTGCCTCCCAAACAAGCGCATACGGATTTTTATCCATCAATTCCGTATAGGCATAAATGCTTAAAAACACAAAGCCGCCGTAATAGAAAAGCATCGGCATACCAATGGTTGCCAAATTGCCGAACATGTAAAACACCAAAGTAGTAACGACTGCAAATTGTACCCATGCCCACGCTTTTAATGCGGCCGAGCTTTCAGGTTCGTATTTTTCGTAGTGGTAGATGTCTTCTATTTTTCGCACCGGATATTTGGCCGCCACATCAGCCGGCCGCCATCCTGTTGGCATAAACCATATGCGCACTTTGTCCCACCAACTTTCGGCACGCCATGCATCCTTTGTCAGAAGCCACAAGTGCTGAAAGTTAATTTTAATCGGATTCCATGTAGCAGAAGGGCGCGTGATGCCATACACCGCGGGAACATTGGGGAGTTCTTCCTGAAATGTGCCGAATAATTTGTCCCAGATGATAAAAATCTGCGAGTGATTTTTGTCTAAATATTCGGGGTTGATGGCATGGTGTACGCGATGGTGCGAAGGGGTTACGATGATATGTTCCAGCCATCCCATTTTGCCGATATGCTGCGTATGATACCAAAACTGAGCAAACAAATGAATAGGTGCTACAATGGCAATTACATTGGCAGGAACTCCCACAATGGCTGCCGGCAATAAAAAGAATGTAAACAAATTGACAAATGAGGAAATGCTTTGGCGCAAAGCACAGGCAAGGTTGAAATCTTCGCTGCTGTGATGAATGGCGTGTTTGTTCCAAAAGAAATTGACCTGATGCGCAATGCGGTGCACCCAATAGCCGCTGAAATCAAGGGCTACAAATGCTACAATAACTGTTAATACGGTGGATTCAATTTTGAAAACGGCCAGATGTTCCACCATCCAACTATACGTGATGATAGAAACGCTTAGGCCGAGCACATCTTTTACTACGTTGGTGATACCCGAACTTAAACTGGAAATCATGTCCATGTTGCGATAGGTATCTTTGCCTTTGTACCATCCGTACCATTTTTCCAGCAGAACAGCCAGCAGGAAAATGGGCATTGCAATCAGTAGAATTTGACCGTACAGCTCCATGATGCGTAAGCAGGTGTTTTATGTGTTTTGTAATGTTCGTAATGATAACGCTAAAAATAGGGGAAATGCTTCATTACGCCAAATAATATTGCATCATAACCTGAACTGTGCCGAAACTTTTACGCCAAAACGTCTTGTGGCAGGGTCGTCTAAGTAAGTAAGGCGATGAATAAAATCTACCCTGATAAAGCGCAAAATATTTTCAATTCCGTAGCCTACTTCCACATAAGGCATCGCACCCATGCCGTTCACATTAGGCAAGGGCGTTCCGTTCAGTCGTTGCGGAGGCGTAAGGTGTCGGTTGGTTTCACTCAGGCTGCCGTATAGCACGTTAGCGGTTGCCAGCGTGCGCCATTTGAGGCGGCGCATCAGCGGAATGCGATTGAACATCAACCCCTCGAAGCGATGCGTAAAATTCAATGCGGCGTAACGGTCGCTGACAAATTCAAAAAAGCGCATCATATTAAATGCCTGTGCATTGTAAAAAATAGTTTCATTGCCCAAATGAACGGCCAGCAACGGATACGGCACGCGAGAGGAAATATAGCCCAGTGTGGCAGAATAGGTAGTGTTGCCCAATGCGCCCAGCGGAAAACTCTGTGTAACGTTTGCCTGAAATTTCTGATAGCCAAAGTCGCTGCCCATTACATTGTCTAAACCCAGTACATAGCGCAGGGTGATAATCGGTTTGGTTGTGAAATTGGCAATCAGTCGCTTATTCTCACTCTGTATATATTGCTCTCCAAATGCAATGCGCGATTCAAAAGCCAGTTCAGAGGTGATAAACTCCCGACGACGGATGGCATCGTTTTTTAGGTCAATAAATTCAAAATCGAACAGCGGGTCGGTAAATTGGCGATTGAATAGGATGCGTTGGGTAAATCCGCGGGCTATATCGGTTTGGAAATAGGCCTGATTGCTGATTTGAAAGAATGGTCGGCGATTGCTCAAACTGCCCCAACGGGTAAAAGCCATGAAAAGCGCATTGTTCTTGTCCAGAAAATTTTCGGAAACAAGAGCCAACTGGTTATAGTCTTCCGTATGCACAAAGCCAAACTGTGTCCATGGCTTGCGGCTGAGAATATAGTCGAACCCTGTACTGAACTTCCAACGTCGGTCAACAGTGCCGTAGGCCACTGCGCCATGCAAAATAATTTTCCGACTCAACAAATAATTGGTGTTCAATTGCAGCCTGATGCGGTGGCCTTCCAAATCGTTGAAGGCATAAGTGGCACTGTTAAGCCCCAAATCTATCTTACCCACACGGCGAAAGCCGTTGATGAGCAGGTCGGCAATTTCTACATAGCTTTTCACCGCCGGCAGATTTTTGATGGTATCAATCATCTGATAGGTTTGCTTCTCTACAATGCTGAGCGAATCGTGGCGGCGTTTGTCCCAATAGCGCGCATCAGGTTGCAGCGCATCTTCTGCCAACGTTACATTGTCTTCATAAAATTTCAGAGGATGCGGAAAATTGACTTTGAAGTTTTTATTGGAAGAATAGGACTTGGCCAACAGACCTGCCCAATCGTCTTTAATGTCTCCGATATCTACCAAAATTCTGTTCTTGGCAGGTAGCCATATGCCCGTGGCCGAGTCGGCAAGTGCCATTTCCTGCTGGATTTTGATTTTCTCGATAAAATTCAAATTGGCAGTTTTGTTAATGCTGACATCAATTTGCAACAGTGCATACGGCGAAACGGCATCTAAGGAGTCCGCTATCCACATTACCCCGCTGAAAGCCAAATCCTGCGGTCGTTTGGGCTGAAACTCTATTCGGAAACAACGCCTGCCATTAAGTTGGTCATCCGACTTTTTCAGTTCGTATTCGTAAAAACCCT
Source organism: Rhodoflexus caldus (assembly GCF_021206925.1). Lineage (NCBI taxonomy): Bacteria > Pseudomonadati > Bacteroidota > Cytophagia > Cytophagales > Thermoflexibacteraceae > Rhodoflexus > Rhodoflexus caldus. The sequence goes on from NZ_JAJPRF010000016.1 coordinate 65,130, forward strand.
TCCAACCGTCGGCTATGGGCGAAATAAAGTCTTTGCCCGCAATACGCAGCCAATTGCGATAAAAATTGTACTGCTGAAATGTGCTGCCAATCACTTGCGACACTACGCTGCCATCGGTAACACCAATGCCGCTGACTTGTGTTTTGTGGATAAATTCACGTTTCCGTTCAGGCGATTTGCGGTAGAAATAGTCGGAAATGGTTTCGGAAAAGAAAACGGGCAATATAGGTTTGCCGTCATCTCCTTGTGCCGTTTTGGCGCTGTCAATCGCTCTTAACGCCTGTTGAATTACTTTCTTCTGTCGGAAATTATCGGAGATATTGTCCAAAGCAAGCTCGAGCTTGGTGTAGCTTTCATACTGATAGGCGGTGAGGCGGTCGTAATTGTAGCGGTCTTTATGAGCCATCACCCCCCTTAAAATTTCCCAAGCGGGGTTTTCATAGTCGCCCGGGCGCACAACAACAGCCTGCAAAACGGTTGCAACAGGTCTCAGTTGAAAGTTAATTACCTGTGTTTTACCTTGTTGAACAGCCTTCGCCAGTACTTGGTAGCCCAAATAAGACGCTACCAACGAATCTACCGGGGCTTGTGTTTGCAGGCTGAAATTACCCTCAAAATCGGTTGTAGTGCCAATTGTAGTGCCTTTAAAAAGGATATTCACAAACGGTATGGCATCACCGGTTTCTGCATCGGTAACTTTTCCCGAAACGCGGGTGAGCGCCTGACCATACAGGTGGTGTGTGCCCGAAACCAACAAAAAAAGTAGTGCCGCAGTAAAAGTCTTCAATGCCATAAAAAAAGAAATAGTCGTTTCAAGTTACGAAAAAATAGCTGATTGAGATGCCGCTTTTTAGAAACAATAATGCAAAACAGATGCTCAAAGTTGCATTGTTTGACAAATAAAAATGTCGGCAGAAGACATAAAAAAAGACAGGCAGTTGAAAACTACCTGTCTGACACGTGTTCTCGGCAGGACTCGAACCTGCAACCTTCTGATCCGTAGTCAGATGCTCTATCCAATTAAGCTACGAAAACAGCGTTTGGGAGTGCAAAGGTACAAAGCGCAATTTTATTTCCAAACTTTTGCCCATGTTTTTTTAATTTTGCTTTATCCATGTCTGCCATCTACTTTCATATTCCTTTTTGCAAACAGGCTTGCCACTACTGCGACTTTCATTTCAGCACTTCGCTGCAAGGAATGGCGGCAATGTCGGAAGCGCTGTTGCGTGAAACGGAACTCCGTGCTGCCGAACGCTCAACACCCGCTGCCAGTGTTTATTTTGGCGGAGGCACTCCCTCCCTCCTACCCGCCGGCAACTTGGCGCAATTGTTAGCCCAAACCCGACGGGTTTTCGGTATCTTGCCCGATGCCGAAATCACGCTGGAAGCCAACCCCGACGACCTTTCACCCGAAAAATTGCGGCAATTGCGACAGCTGGGCATCAACCGCCTGAGCATTGGTATTCAGAGTTTTCACGAAGCGCACCTCCGCTGGATGAATCGGGCACACAATGCGCAGGAAGCACTTGCATGTGTTACATGGGCTAAACAGGCAGGTTTTGACAACATCAGTATTGATCTGATTTATGCACTGCCCGCAGAAAATCACAGCCTCTGGGAACAAGATTTACAGACAGCCATTCACTTGGGCGTTACACATATTTCGGCCTACTGCCTGACGATTGAGGAACGAACGGCGTTTGGCAACTGGCTGAAAAAAGGGCGCATACAGTCCGTAGATGATGAATTTGCTGCCCGACAGTTTGAGATAATGACCGAACGACTCACGGCAGCAGGTTTTGAGCACTATGAAATCTCCAATTTTGCCCGTTCGGGATACTATTCGCGCCATAACTCCAACTACTGGAAAAAAGGGACTTACATCGGCATAGGCCCTTCGGCACACAGCTACAACGGCACGCAGCGCAGCTACAACATAGCCAATAATGCAAAATACATCAAAGCCATTCTATCGGGTCAGTTGCCGACGGAAACAGAAACACTCACCCGCCGCGACCACATCAACGAATACCTGATGACTTCGCTAAGAACACAGTGGGGAGCCGATTTGCAGTGGCTTTCAAGGACTTACGGTTACGATTTAATGGCATCGCAAAGTGATTACCTGCTTCGGCTGACGGCATCGGAGCAGGCTTTTATCAAAGATAATCACCTGATACTGACCAACAAAGGCAGGCTACTTGCCGACAGCATCGCTCTGGAATTATTTCTGCCTGACGATTAAGATTTAAGCGAATGAATACGGCGAATCACTAAGCCTGTTTGCGAACCGCTTACGGGCGGTTTACCCGTGTAAAGCACCTTGACCTCGTGTGCGCTTGGCAAAAGTACGGTTACTAATCGGTATGCACCGGCAAACTCGCTGCTCAATACGGTGCCGCGCATCAGTGCCTCTTTTTCCGGTACTAACTCCAAATCTTCGGGGCGCAGGCAAATTTTGGCCGACGGGCGCTCCAAATTAGCCCGCAGCGACAAGGGCAGCACCTCGGCAGGTAAAATATTTACTTCGCCGGTAGCCATGGCCACGTATTCGGTGTTCGGATAGCGGTAAATCTCCTCGGAAGTGCCTATTTGCAAGATTTTACCGTTGCGCATCACGGCTAATTTATCGGCTACCGCAAGTGCGTGCAACGGCTCGTGTGTAACCATTACAACGGTTGTTTGCTCGTGCAAAATGATTCTTTTGAGGTCTTTGCGCAAGCTGCGGCGCATGGGGTAGTCCATCTGGCTGAAAGGTTCGTCCATCAGCAACAAACGCGGCTTGGCTGCTAATGCACGGGCTACTGCCACTCGCTGCCGTTCACCTCCCGAAAGTTGGGCAGGCAGTTTTTTCTCTATCCCGGGCAGGCGAATCAGCTCCAGCAACTCCTTCACTCGCGCCTGTTGTTTAGCGGCGGGCTGCGATAAAATCGGATAGGAGATATTATCGGCAATATTCATTTTATTGAACAAACCGAAGTCTTGTTGAATCAGTGCCACGCGCGGGTCGCCGGGCACCAATTTTTGGGAAGGGTCGGGCACAGGTCGTCCGTCCAGCCATACATGACCGCTGTCAGGCATCTCCAAACCTGCCATAATGCGCAGCAAGGTACTTTTCCCTGCACCGCTTTCTCCAAGAATAGCTATGATTTCACTCTGGTTGGCAGTAAACGATACGCCTGAAAGTGCAGGTTGTGCCTGCCCTGCATATTGTTTATGAAGATGTTCTACTTCTAAGAAACTCAGCAGCATGGGAGTTTTTTTAGTTATCGTCTGTGGCCGTTACCGGTTCAAATTTACCTTCGGTGGCTGTAACTACTGCCGCTACGGTAATATCGCCGGTAATATTCACAACGGTACGCATCATATCCAAGATTCTATCCACCGCCACAATCAGCGCAATACCTGCCGAAGGCACCTGAATAGATTCCAACACAATTACCAGCATTACCATACCTGCACCGGGTACACCCGCCGAGCCAATGGAAGCAAGTGTTGCCGTCAGCAGAATCATCAACTGGTCAGTTATGGTGAGGTCTATGCCCAATGCCTGTGCAATAAACACAGCCGCTACACCCTGATACAAACTTGTACCATCCATATTGATAGTAGCACCTAATGGCAGAATGAAACTGGTCATCTCTTCGGGAATGCCCAAACCTTCCTGACAACGTTTCATGGTAACGGGCAATGTGGCATTGCTCGAGCTCGTACTGAAACCTACTAACTGCGCGGCGCGAATGGCGCGGAAAAATTGCATGTAGCCGATTTTCGCCACCGAGCGAAACAGTATGGGATAGAACAGGTAGGCATGAATGAAAAGACCGATGATTACGCAGGCCGTGTACCAAGCAAGCCCGCTTAACAAACTGGCTGCCTGTGAAATATCATCGCCGGCAATTTCCACAATCAGCGAACCGATGAGTGCAAATACGCCTACGGGAGCAAGCAGCATAATAAAATCTACAATCTGGATAATGGCATCGTTGAGCGCATCAAAAAATGCCACAAGTGTATTGCGCTTCTCCGGCGCTATTTTGATAAGTGCCACCCCCATAATCATGGCAAAAAACACTACTTGCAACATGCGGGTATTATCAGCCGCCGCACTGGTGATGTTGTCGGGGAAAATATCTACCAACGGCTGCAAAATCGGGCGTTCTTTTAATTTGGCAACCGTATTTACACTGCTTGAAGTCTTATCGGTATAAACGCTCATCAGTTGCTGCCGTGTAGCCTCGGGCAAGCGCTCGCCGGGTTTTACAAGGTTGGCAATGGTTAAGCCAATCGTAATGGCAACTACTGTGGTGCCTATGTAAATGGCTATGGTTTTACCGCCAATGCGGGACAGTTTGCGAATGTCGTGCAAACTTGCCACCCCCACAATCAGAGATGCCAACACCAACGGCACGGCAATCATTTTCAGTAAGGTTACAAAAATTGTCCCTAATGGTTTGATAAACTCTATGGTCAGAGAAGCGGGAAATTTAAACCAAGCACTCGCCAGCCCCCAAAACAGCCCCAACACAAGCCCTATGAGAATCTGAACGTACAACGGCAACTTTTTTGTTTTCATTTGAATTGAATTACTGCACTATGACACAATAACAACCAAGGGGTAAAACCCTGAAAATATCCCGCAATTTGGCAGTAAAATTTTGAAATCAGAAACTAATTCGCATATTTCAACTGCCGATAAGCACCTCGTTGCAATATCCGATGTGTGCATTTTACCCTCGGCAGGCGCGAAACAGGCTTGTTTATCTTTTTGCAATGATTTTTTATCTTTCCAGCCTGATTGGCTATGAAAAATACTATTCCCCCTCCTGCCGATGGTTTGGCAGGCCTCTCACAATACTACAAAACCGATGTTGTTTCGGGTTTTTTGGTCTTTCTTATTGCTTTGCCACTGTGTTTAGGAATTGCCATGGCCAGTGGTTTCCCGCCACTGGCAGGAGTACTGACGGCTATTGTAGGCGGTTTGTTAGTCGGGCTGTTTGCAGGCTCGCCCCTGACCATTAAAGGCCCTGCGGCAGGGCTGATTGCCATTGCGTTAGGTGCAGTGGAAACCCTTGGGCAAGGCGATATGACATCGGGCTACCGCCTGACGCTGGCTGTTATTGTTGTTGCCGGAATACTACAAGTGCTGTTCGGCTTGCTGCGAGCAGGCGAATTAGGTGCGTTTTTCCCCGCATCGGCCGTACACGGCATGTTAGCCGCCATTGGCATTATTATCATCAGCAAACAGGTGCACGTGCTGTTGGGTGTAAAACCTATCGCCAAAGAGCCGCTGGAATTGCTGGCCGAAATACCGCAAAGTATTGCCAATCTCAACCCCAAAATTGCACTGATAGGCATCATCAGTTTATTGATTCTTATCACAATGCCGATGATAAAGCATCCTGCCGTGAAAAAAATACCGGCACCGCTTGTGGTTGTTCTGGTTGCCATTCCTGTTGGGCGCTTATTCAACCTTGACCATGCACATGACTACATTTTCAACGGCCGGAGCTATTCTATCAGCCCGATTTTTTTGGTCAATATGCCCGATAACATCATCAGCGGCATTACTTTTCCCGACTTTTCAAAAATTTTTACCGGCATATCGTGGCAATATATTGTCATGTTTGCGCTGGTGGGCAGTTTGGAGTCGCTCTTGACCGTGGAAGCGATAGACCATTTAGACCCATACAAGCGAAAGTCAAATGCCAATAAAGATTTGCTGGCAGTAGGTGCAGGCAATGTTGTATGTGGCCTTATTGGCGGGTTGCCCATGATTGCCGAAGTGGTACGCAGTTCGGCAAATGTTAGCAATGGAGCCAAAACACGGTGGGCAAACTGGTTTCACGGGCTGTTTCTGTTGCTTTTTGCGGCACTGCTCCCCGGCCTGATTCATCAAATTCCGCTTGCTGCACTGGCTGCCATGCTTGTATTTACAGGCTACCGTTTAACAGCCCCCACGCATTTTAAACACGCATGGGAAATCGGCAAAGAACAATTGCTCATTTTTGTGGTAACGATTGTGGCAACACTTGCAACCGACTTGCTTTTGGGCGTAGCTGCCGGCATATTAGTCAAATACCTGACGCTGTGGCTGCGCGGAGCCTCTTCGAAAAACATGTTCAAGGCACAGGTTGGCATGGAGTATCCGTCTGATAATGAAGTGATTGTTCGCATACAAAGCGATGCGCTGTTCTCCAACTATTTGCTGTTTAAGAAGAAAATAGACCACATTCCCGCAGGCAAAAAAATTATCATAGATTTCTCGCAAGCCCCTATCATAGACCACACGTTTCTTGAGCGGCTGCATCATTTGCAGCATGAATATGAACGAAACAGCGGCGAAATACATTTAATAGGCATGGAATATCACCAGCCGTTTTCGGCACATCCGCTGGCAGGACGCAGAAATATCAGCCTTGGGAAAGCCGCACAGCAAAACTCATAGAGTTGCCTTTTCCATAAGTTTTGCAAGCAATTTTCAATACAACCACCTCAATATCAACTGATTTGCCCCCAGCCTTTTTGTTGTTTGCGTTGGCGTTGCAGTTGTTGGCGGGCAGGCAAATGCTCGGGGCAGGAAAGCTCGGGGTCTTCTGCAAGAATCTCGGCGGCAGTTTCGCGGGCTGCCTGCAAAATCTTCTGGTCGCGGCTGATGTCTGCCAATCGGAGGTCTAATATGCCGCTTTGCTGAGTGCCCTCCAAGTCGCCGGGGCCGCGCAGCCGCAAATCCACATCGGCAATTTCAAAACCGTTGTTGGTGCGCACCATTGTTTCTATGCGTAGTTTGGCTTCCTTGCTGAGTTTGAAATCGGTCATCAGGACACAGTAGGACTGCTCTGCGCCGCGACCGACACGCCCGCGCAGCTGATGGAGCTGTGCCAATCCGAATTTTTCGGCATTTTCAATCACCATCACACTGGCATTGGGAACGTTTACGCCTACCTCAATTACGGTGGTAGCTACCATGATTTTGGTTTCTGCACGCACGAAACGCTGCATCTCAAAGTCTTTGTCTTGTGGCTTCATTTTGCCGTGTACGATGCTCACGGGCACATCGGGAAAAGCTCGGCAAATGCTTTCGTAGCCATCCATCAGATTTTTGTAATCCACTTTTTCCGACTCTTCAATGAGCGGATAGACCACGTAAACTTGCCTACCCAGCGCGATTTGCTGCCGCATAAAGCCGAAGACTTTCAGTCGGTGGGCATCGTAATAATGAACGGTCTGAATCGGTTTGCGACCCGCGGGCAGTTGGTCTATCACCGAAACGTCCAAGTCGCCGTAGAGGGTCATGGCCAGCGTGCGCGGAATGGGCGTAGCGGTCATCACCAGCACGTGAGGCAGCACCTGCGGGTTTTTCTCCCAAAGTTTGGCGCGTTGGGCTACCCCGAAGCGGTGTTGCTCATCAATCACGCAAAGCCCCAGATTGCCGAACTGCACCGCGTCTTCAATCAGCGCATGTGTACCGACAACGATGTGCAGGCTGCCATTTTTCAGGTCTTCCAGCAGGGGGCGGCGGTCGGCAGTTTTGGTAGAGCCTGTCAGTTTGGCAATGCGAACACCGATTTTATCGGCAAAGACTTTCAGCCCGTTGTAGTGCTGGTCGGCAAGTATTTCCGTAGGAGCCATCAGGCAGGCCTGTGCGCCGTTGTCTATCGCAATAAGCATACAAATGAAGGCTACAATGGTTTTGCCGCTGCCTACGTCGCCTTGCAGCAGGCGGTTCATCTGCCTGCCGGACTTCATATCGCCAAAAATTTCTTTGATGACGCGCTTTTGTGCATCGGTCAGGTCAAAGGGCAGATGTTTGTTGTAAAACTCTGTCAGCAGTGCCACATTGCGGAATACCTGCCCTGCGTTTTGCCGCTTGCGCGCGCCCATTTGCATCAGTAGCCGCAATTGGATAAAGAAAAATTCTTCAAACTTCATCCGCGCCAAAGCCTTGCGCAGCAGTTCGGACGTTTTTGGAAAATGCACATTGAGCAATGCCTGACGGCGCGGCATAAGTTTGTATTTCTCCATCACCGACGGCGGCAGATTTTCCTCAATTTGCTTGTAAACGGTTTCCAGCAGATTCTTTTGCAGCAAAGCAATGCCTTTGCTGTCCAAAAAGCGCTTTTTGAGTTTTTCCGTGGTAGGGTAAACGGGAGTAAGCGCTGTGGCTTCGCTTTGCCCCGCGATGTACGGCTCTATTTCGGGGTGGGCAATATTGAACCTTCTGCCAAACAGATTGGGCTTGCCGAAAACTACGTATTCAACGCCGCGTTTGAGTTTGGGCATCACCCATTGGATACCCTGAAACCAGACAAGTTCTACCGTACCCGTAGCATCGGAAAGTTGCGCAGTCAGGCGTTTTTTGTTGCCTTCGCCGTGCAATTGCACGTTATCAATCACACCGCGCAGTTGCACATAGGGGTAGTCTTCCGTGATTTCGGCAATGTCGTAAAACTTCGTACGGTCTTCGTGCCGAAACGGGTAGTGTTCCAACAAATCCCGATAGGTGAAAATCCCCAACTCTGTATTCAGCAGGGCTGCTTTTTGGGGGCCTGTGCCTTTGAGATATTCTATTTTAGTGTCTAAGATGTCAGCCAAGGCGGCAGAATTTATGCGTTCAAACCGTTATACACAATCCGCACAAAAATATACAATACTGCCATTTACAGGCTAAAAGAGTCTTACGGGGTTAGCCATTGAACGGCGCTTTCCGTGTTATCAAAGTATTTGACCGTAAATTTACCCATATCGGTCGCCTCCATGTCGTCAGTTGTTTGCTCTACCGATAGGTTGGCAATGAGTTCGCGGGGAATAATTAGTGCCATTTTTTGCAAACCGGTAGTCGCCAGCCGCGTGTTAAATGTTTTTGCCGTCCACTCTTGCAATGCAGGGACAATCACATAGGTAAAATGAAGCGTATCGCCCAGCCAGTATTTCACCTGATGTTCGCTGACAAAATCCGCCAGTTGCATCAGGATGGTTTTGTAGTCCTCTTCGGACATGTCGGCGGTAGAAGGCAGCCATTCCAGCCACAGAAGATTACGGGCTTCATCCAATTGAACTTTGACAAACCGATTGTCGAGTAAAGTAGTCATGTTTGATATCAATAAAGGTAAAAGTAATCTGATGTCGCATGTTAGATTGAAAGAACGGGGCATCAGGTTATCATAACAAATCTATAAAAATATTGCGATTGTTTGGAAACGCCGCCATGAGGAAATAATTAAAACCTGCCGGCTTGCTGTTTAGGTCGGCAGGTTTGTATGGGTCAGGAGGCTTACTAAGATTTTTCTTATCGGGTGGTAATGCGGATGATGCTGCGCTTGCCGTCTTTTTTCTCTATCTCTACCGATTTGATTGTTGAGGGTGCGATTTTATCAACATCGGCTTTAGTTGCTGCTTTGCCGTCAATAAAGTAGTCGGCATCTTCGGGGAAACGGCGTACTGAGGTAATACCATCGGGCCTGATGATAGTGATATTCTCTAATACCTTAACAGCGTTCTCTACATTTTCCAGCTGTACCTCCATGAGCCATTCATTGCGCTTGCGGAAGATGCTGTCAAGTTTAGCAAACTCATCTGTAAAGGCTTTGGGTTGATTAACATATACCTGACTGCGTACATTCTGCAATTGCTGTTTGCGGTTTTCACGGGCTTCTTTCAGTGTTTTTTGCAGCGCTTCCCGTGTTTCTTTGAGTTGCTTTTTGCTGAGTCGTTGATTTTTTTCTAACGCTTCCATTGTTTTTTCCAGCAATAGCAACTCTTTTTCCGAAGGCTCGGCAACATCAAAAAAGAAGGATGATGAGCGAAGCGTTAAACTATCTGACGGTATGATTCGCAAACGCTTACCAATTACCTGATGCGTGTCAATGCGCACGCGGATTTCAGGCGGTGCAGGTATGACCAACCACCGTCCACTGCGGCTGTCATACATAGGAGCTGAAAATTCCTTGTAATTCCATTGAAAACTGCTGCTGTCGGTGCGTACATAAAAGCGACGCATCAGGCTGTCAATCTGCTGGTTGATGGTTTTCAGGTTGTAGCGAAAGACTGAATCAGGGTTACTATGCCACGCATTGCCCTGAATGAAGGCCGTAGCACGGTTGCCAAAATTGACCACCATCTCATCTGCTTCTATTACGACGGTATCGTGGCGGTCGCCGTCTTTTTTAATGACCGTCAGTTTCTGACGCTCTTTTTTGGTGGTGTCCTCGGTTTGCAGATTGAACAAGTTGCTCAGTTTTACCTCTGCACGGTGTACGATTTTTTGCGCTTGGGTTGTTACCTCCGCTGCCAACTCGGTTGCTTCGGTTGCTGATGTGAAAAGTGCCAGCGAACAAAACAGGGTAAGGGCTACGGCAAAGCGAATCGGGAAGGACTGCAAAGCCCACTCATTGGAGCGGTTAGGCTGTGCAATGCGCATGATGCGTTGCAGCAGTCCGCTTTTGGGTTTGCCCGAAGCTGCCATTGCATAGGCAGGAGTTGCAGGCTGTGCGGCTAAGTCGGCAAGATTGGCCAATGCTTTGATGTATGCCAGCGTGTTGCCTGTGGCCGCAATGGCAAGGTCATCGCAACAGTTTTCCCGTTCGTGGTTAATCTGTGCCGACAGCCACCAAATAGCAGGATGATAAAACAGCACTACCTCTACTACCGACTGGCAAATGTGTACCATAAAATCATGGCGGCGGATATGTGCCAGTTCATGCGCCAAAATACCCTCTATCTCCTGCGGCGGCAGGGCGGTCAGCAGCCCGACGGGGAACAAAACGACAGGCCGCAACCAGCCGATGACCATCGGTACGCGCACCATGACAGACTCTGCCATACGCACGGGTATTTTGAGCTGCATACGGTCGGCCATTTGTTGCAAAACAGCCCCCCACTCTTCCGATACCGGACGTATGCCTGTGGTGCGCAGGCGATGGGTTTGCAGCAAGCCAATCCCCAGCCGAATAGAAAAAACCGCAGCGCCAATGCACCAAACAGCTACTATTACAGGTAGTTGCGAACCCAGCCAATTCATAACAAAGAAATAATAGTCTGCCACGGTGCGGCAATCTTCCCAACTTTGCAGGGGTGCATGTGTAAATAATTGCTGCGTTAGGGTAAAGTGTGCGTCTTTGGCGCTTGCCCATGTCATAGCAGGTTGTGAGGGTTCATACAACCAGATGAAAGTAGCTGCAAAAATTACAAAAGCGGCTGCCATAAATGCAAGCGCGGCATTGTAGCGAACGTTTGCGCGGTGCTTGCGCAAGACACCCAGTGCTACGCCGCAAAGCAGCGCTATCAGCGTAATTTGCCAGAAAGAATGGATAATTGCCCAGCCGAAAGCGTCTGTCAGTGAGTGGTTGCTAATGAGTTGCTCAAAAGGTGTCATTTTGCACCTCCTTTCTCTATATCGTCAATCAACTTGCGGATTTCGCGCAGTTCATCGGCGGTGGTTTGGCTGTTGCCCAATGCCTGCATCACCAAGTTTGTGGTTGAGCCTTTAAATACGCTGTCTAAAAATTTGTCTAACAACTGCTTTTGCGTATCCTGCTCTTGTACGGCAGCACTGTACACATGTGTGCGCTGGCTTTCATCGCGGGTGAGCAAACCCTTTTCGGTCATAATCTGCATGATTTTGAGGGTGGTCGTATAACCGGTCTCGCGGCGCAAATTGAGCTGCTCATTGACTTCGCGCACCGTAGATGCACCTTTTGCCCACAGTACTTGCAGAATCTCCAATTCAGATTCCGTAGGTTTCAAATGTTCCTGTTTCATTGCCGAAATGGTTTAAGTTTTTATACAAATGAACCTGCCAATGAAGTACGATTCATTTCGTAGTTCAAAGATATACGAAGTTTTTCGTAATGCAAATTTTTCTACGAAAATTTTCGTAACCGGTTCTTTCCAAAATTTTTTCTGTCCGCTGTTGCAACCTTTGTCCGCCTGCGAACATCTATGGTATGTCAAATCACAAAAACTTAAACTTTATCACTTATGAAATCGCTGGTTATATTATTCCTTTTGCTGTTTTGTGCGCATGTGAGTACTGCACGCAAGGCGCTTCCCATAACCATTTGCGAAGCTGATTTAACTGCGCCTGTCAGTCATCCGCTTGCAATGGAAACGAAACAACTGCCCGTAGCCGCTCGGCAAAAGCCTGCCATACGTCAGCAAGCCGTACAGCAAGCACAGCTATCATCATCATCCGTTATCGGAATCGTGGCGGCACTTGGCCTTTGTGTGGTTGCAGGGGCTTACATCAGATATAAACAAGCGTAGCCTGTTTTCATGCGGATTTCGGCAGATAGCACCGATGAACGCAGATTATGAAAACAGGGAATAATGCCGGATGTGCTGCCGATTGCCGATATTGCACTCAAAAAATGCCAACCTTACCAACCGGCCTGAAAATAACGGCGTTCATGCTGATGATTTGCGCCTGTACCCATACCGACAGGATTCGGCAGGGGAAAAACCATGCACCAATGGTAGTTCGTATTGCAGAAATTACAATTGATTCGGCCTATCGGGAGGAATATATTACCATCCTCAAAGAAAATGCAGCCGCTTCCGTGAGGGCAGAGCCGGGCGTAATTGCCATTTACCCGATGTTTCAAAAAGAAAAACCTTTGGAAATCAGGATTTTAGAGATTTATACAAGCAAAGAAGCCTACGAGGCGCACCTGCAAACCCCGCATTTCAAACAATACAAGTCTTCCACACTTCACATGGTCAAATCGTTGCGATTGGTGGATATGGAGGCGATAGACCGCGAAACCATGCAACAGATATTCCGAAAAATCGGTCGGTGAAATTGAAATATCCATAAATTTGGGCATGGATAAGAAAGTCATTCTCATCATTTTGGACGGCTGGGGAATTGCCGTCAATAAAGCTGCTTCGGCAATTGATGCGGCCAAAACACCTTTCATGGACAGCCTTTGGGGACGCTATCCGCACAGCAAATTAGAGGCATCAGGTCTTGCCGTGGGGCTACCCGAAGGGCAGATGGGCAACTCCGAAGTCGGCCACATGAACCTCGGCGCGGGGCGCGTGGTCAATCAAACACTTGTGAAACTCAACAAAGCCGTTGCCGACGGCTCAATGCAGGAAAATGCCGTGCTTTTGCAGGCTTTCCAATATGCTAAATCCAATCATAAAAAAGTACACTTCATCGGGTTGGTATCCGATGGCGGCATCCACTCGCACATCAACCACCTCAAAGCACTGACCGTAGCGGCGCACAAATACGGCCTTTCGGATGTGTACATTCATGCTTTCACCGACGGGCGCGATACCGACCCGCAATCGGGGCTGGGTTTTATAGAGGAATTGGAGGCGCATTTAAAAAGCACTACGGGCGTAATTGCCTCTGTTACAGGGCGCTACTATGCCATGGACAGGGACAAACGCTGGGAGCGCGTCAAGTTGGCCTACGATGCCATGGTGCACGGAACGGGCGAAAAGTTTGCCTCGGCGACCGAAGGCATCCGCGCTTCCTATGCCGCAGGCGTTACCGATGAGTTCATCAAACCGATTATCTGCACCGATACCAACGGTCAGCCGCAGGCCACCATTGCCGAAGGCGATGTGGTGCTGTGCTTCAATTTCCGCACCGACCGCGGGCGCGAAATTACCATGGTGCTGACGCAGCAGGCATTCCCCGAACAAGGGATGCAGCCCCTGCCCCTGCACTACCTGACCATGACGCGCTACGACGATACTTTCAAAGGCGTGCAAATCATGTACGAAGACGACAACATGCAAAACACGCTCGGCGAAGTGCTGGCAGCGGCAGGCAAAACCCAAATCCGCATTGCAGAAACCGAAAAGTATCCGCACGTTACTTTCTTTTTCTCAGGGGGCAGAGAAGAGCCTTTCGCAGGTGAAAAACGCATCCTTTGCCCTTCGCCCAAAGTAGCTACCTATGATTTGAAACCCGAAATGAGTGCCGCCGACATCCGCGATGCCATCATCCCCGAACTGCAAGCCCGCAGCGCCGACTTCATTTGCCTCAACTTTGCCAACCCTGATATGGTAGGACATACGGGCGTATTTGAAGCGGCGGTTAAAGCCTGTGAAACGGTGGACAGTTGCACGCAAAAGGTGGTGGAAACCGCTCTTGCCAACGGTTATACTGCCATCATCATCGCCGACCACGGCAACGCCGACATCATGATTAACCCCGACGGCACGCCCAACACGGCACACACTACCAACCTTGTGCCCTGCATTTTGGCAGATGATGAACTTGCGGGAAAAATCAGTTTACAAAACGGCAAATTGGCCGATATTGCCCCTACGATTCTGAAACTGATGGGCATTGCACAGCCTGCCGAAATGGACGGCGTACCGTTGTTTTAAGCATCGGAAACTTTGATAAAAAAAACAGCCCTGAAAACGGCCGACGCTTTCAGGGCTGTTATGTTTATTCCCACTCAATGGTTGCAGGCGGTTTACTGCTGATATCGTACACCACGCGATTAACGCCTTTCACGCGGTTGATGATTTGATTGGATATTTCTGCCAAAAACTCATAAGGTAGGCGACTCCAATCGGCCGTCATGCCATCTACACTGGTTACGGCGCGAAGGGCTACCACATTCTCATAGGTGCGTTCATCGCCCATTACACCGACGCTTTGCACGGGCAGCAATACAGCACCAGCTTGCCATACTTGGTCGTAGAGTTCGTGCTCGCGCAGCCCGTTGATGAAAATATGGTCTACCTCTTGTAGAACAGCTACTTTTTCGGGTGTAACCTCTCCCAGAATGCGAATGGCTAATCCGGGGCCGGGGAAAGGATGTCTGCCCAGCAGGTTATCGGGCATACCCAGCGTACGGCCTACGGCACGCACCTCATCTTTGAAAAGCAGCCGCAGCGGTTCTACCACTTTCAGTTTCATGGTTTCGGGCAGGCCGCCCACATTGTGGTGGCTTTTGATGGTAACAGAAGGCCCTTTTACCGATACCGACTCTATCACATCGGGGTAGATAGTTCCCTGCCCCAGCCATTTCACATCGCTGATAGCATGTGCCTCGTGGTCAAAAACTTCTATAAAAACTCGGCCAATAGCCTTGCGCTTTTGTTCAGGGTCGGTCAAACCTTTCAGGGCATCATAGAAGCGTGCTTTTGCATCCACGCCGCGCACATTCAGTCCCATATCCTGATACGAATGTAATACCTGCTCAAATTCTCCCTTGCGCAGCAACCCGTTATCCACAAAAATACAGTGCAGGTTAGCACCAATGGCGCGATGCAGCAACTGTGCGGCAACGGAAGAATCCACACCGCCCGAAAGCCCAAGCACGACCTTATCGTTACCCAGTTTTTCGCGCAGTTCCGCAACGGTTGTTTCAATAAATGCCGCCGAAGTCCAGTCTTGCGCACAGCCGCAAATGTCCACTACAAAATTGCGCAGCAACTGCCGCCCCTCGAGCGAGTGCGTTACTTCGGGGTGAAACTGAATACCGTAAACGGGAGCCGACTTGTGCCTGTAAGCAGCCACTTTCACGGTAGCAGTACTGGCAGTAATTTCAAAATCGTCAGAAATGGCAGAGATGGTATCCCCGTGCGACATCCACACCTGCGACTGCGGCGACAAATAGCGAAACAGCGGGTCGTGCTCATGGATAAAGCTCAAATTGGCTCTGCCATATTCGCGGATGGTAGAAGGCAACACATTGCCTCCTGTTTTTTGCGCCATCAGTTGCGCACCATAGCAAATCCCTAATACGGGCAGGTTGCCAAAATCAGCCAAATTGACATCCGGCGCGCCCTCGTCGCGAACCGAGCAGGGGCTTCCTGATAGGATAATTCCTTTAACCGCTGCATCAATGGCAGGGTAATGGTTATACGGATGGATTTCGCAATAAACGTTCAGTTCGCGCACCCGACGTGCAATCAACTGGGTATATTGCGAGCCAAAATCGAGGATAAGAATCTTTGCTGTCATGCCCCAAAGGTACTATTTTTAGGTTAGGTATATTTATTGCTACTGCTACAACCGGGAGATATTTCTATGAGAAAACACATATCATTCGCCTGTATTTCACTACTGTTTGCCTGCGCGGGAGTGGCGCAGGTGCCTTCAAAAATCAACGGCAAAGGAGTTCTTGCAAGTGCATCGTACAAACAAGACAACGACAAAAGCGCATTGCTTACCAATCCTCCCGAGATGGTGTTTGTAGAAGGCGGCAATTTTTTAATGGGCAGCGAAGATGGTGAACCCGAAGAACAACCTATCCACAAAGTAACCGTGAGCAGTTTCTACATAGCCAAATACGAGGTTACGGTCGCTCAATACCGCGAATTTTGCAAAGAAACAGGGCGTGCGATGCCGGAAACACCCAAATGGGGCTGGCAGGATACCGCACCGATTGTCAATGTAAGTTGGAACGATGCACAGGCCTATTGCAAGTGGTTGGCGCAAAAAACAGGGCAACCCTTCCGATTGCCTACGGAGGCAGAGTGGGAGTTTGCGGCACGCGGCGGAACAAAAACCAAAAAGTTCCGATTTGCAGGCTCCAATAAATTGGAAGAAGTCGGTTGGTTTGACAAAAATGCCGGCAAAAAAGCTCAACCCGTAGGCGAAAAAGCACCAAATGAGTTAGGACTCTACGACATGAGTGGTAATACGTGGGAATGGGTCAATGATTGGTTTGACAGCGATTATTACGCCAAAAGCCCCGAGAAAGACCCACAAGGGCCGCCCAGAGGTTCTATGCGTGTGATGCGCAGCGGCTCATGGATTAACTACGAGGAAGATAACCGCATAGCCATCCGAATCAGCAACATGCCTAACGATACAGGGCCTTTTTTCGGATTCCGCGTGGCAATGAGCGCCAAAAAGTAACACAAATGCAGATTGCAAGCCGATTGTCTGCAATTGAGCAAACTTAACCGGCAAAGGCTTAAAACATACTCAATTGCCTGTAAACACCGTTCAAGTGTTCGTGATTGAGGAGCCACTCTTTGCGCCATAAACCGCCTGCATATCCCGTCAGGTTGCCGTCTGCACCAATGACGCGGTGGCAGGGAACAATTACCCACACAGGGTTGCGCCCATTTGCAGCAGCTACGGCTCGCACAGCATCGGGTTGCCGAATGCGTCGTGCCAAATCGGCATAGCTGATGGTTTGGCCAAAAGGGATGCGGCACAATTCTTCCCACACGCGCTGCTGAAAAGGTGTCCCTTGCAAATCGAGCGGCAAATCAAACTGTTTGCGAGTGCTTTCAAAATATTCTGTCAGTTGCTTCACCGCTTCATGCAACAGGTGATGGGCAGTAGGCGGCTGGCAGTAAGCAAGATGTTCGCGGCTGTTGAGCGGCGCTATGCTCAGTTCACAAATGCCTGTATCGGTGGCGCTGATGAGCATATCACCAATGGGGGAATGATAGCAGGCAGTTATTTTTTCCATCGTACTATTGGCCATACAATTCTAGATAGCGCTGCATTTCAGCGGCTATTTCCTTTGCTTTTTTGCCGGCTTCTTTGTCAAAATCGCTGCCGTCGGAGGCATAAATAATGGCACGTGAGGAATTGACAAGCAAGCCGCCGTCTTTTGTCAGCCCTGCGCGGGAGACCGCCTGCAAATCTCCTCCCTGCGCACCGTAGCCGGGCACAAGCAGAAAATGCTCGGGTGCAAAACTGCGTATTTCTGCCAAATATTCGGCCTGCGTTGCGCCCACAACAAACATCAGTTGCTCGGGAGTAGCCCACTGCATGGCACGCTCCATCACCACGCGATACAGCGGATGCCCCTCGGGTGAAACGCTGAGTTGCTGAAAATCGCGGCTGCCGTCGTTGGAAGTCAGCGCCAGCAAAATCACCCATTTGCCTTCATAGCCCAAAAATGGCTGCACTGAGTCGCTGCCCATGTAGGGGGCTACGGTTACCGAATCAAATGCATATTGTTCAAAAAAAGTGCGGGCATACATGGCCGATGTATTGCCGATATCGCCGCGTTTGGCATCGGCAATGGTAAAAATATTTTTCGGTATGTACTCCACCGTGCGGGCAAGGCTCTCCCACCCTGCCGCGCCGAGGCTTTCATAAAATGCTAAATTGGGCTTATAAGCCACGCAATAGTCGGCCGTAGCATCAATAATGCGTCGGTTAAAGGCAAATACAGGGTCTTTTTCACCTCGCACCGATGCGGGCAGTTTTCTGATGTCTGTATCAAGCCCTACACAGAGGTAGCTGCCTTTACTGAAAATCTGTTCTTTGAGCGCTTGGCGATTCACTTTCTTTCTTTGGTAACGGTTTGTTTGACGGAAGCAAGCAATGGAGCAAATTAAGCGCATTGCACACGTGCGCGAGTACGGCAGATGACACGGTTTTTAATCCGAAATGCCGATTTCATTATACAAAAAAGCGCAAGCCATTTGCAATTTTTTTCGTGTAAGCTATTGAAAAAGAAGCATTTAAACTTGACAAGCCCTAAATCCCGTCAGGTTTGTGTATAAAATGATGCTACTGCTGTGCAGCAGCTGCTTCGTAATCTTCGTTGTACAGCACCTGCAAAATCGTTTTCCCGACGGCATACAGCGTTTCTTTGCTGATGATGTCCATGTTGTCATTGTGCGTATGCCAGAAACTGCCAAATGCACCGTTTTCGTATTGGATGATATCAATCATCGGAATACCCGCCAACTGATTGATATACAGGTGGTCATCAATCAGCGAAGCAGTAGATTCATAAACAAAGTGCTTCCCGAAACCAAGTTGTCGGGCAGTATCCCATACTTTTTT
Organism: Rhodoflexus caldus; assembly: GCF_021206925.1. Taxonomy (NCBI): domain Bacteria; kingdom Pseudomonadati; phylum Bacteroidota; class Cytophagia; order Cytophagales; family Thermoflexibacteraceae; genus Rhodoflexus; species Rhodoflexus caldus. The sequence goes on from NZ_JAJPRF010000016.1 coordinate 83,869, forward strand.
CACTACCGTAGGCGCGTACTCCATCGAGTGGCCTTCCAGCAGAAAACGGGCGTTGGCAGCGCCCACCATATCTAACAAAATGCCGTAGTAGGCCGAATAGCCTTCTTTATGCTTGTTTTTTGCCCAATACTGTGAGCCAAGGCACCAACTGTCTTTTTTGAAAGCAACTTGTTGCTCATCTTCGGGCTGTCCGTAGTCCTCGCTGTCAAAAAGAATGATGTCAATACCTATATTCTTGATTTTCAAGCTGTCCTGAGCTATTACGCGTGCAATTTCCAACAATACGCCTACGCCGCTTCCGCCGTCATTGGCTCCGTTGATGGGTTCACGGCGGCGGCTTTTGTCTTCATCCATATCTGCATAGGGGCGCGTGTCCCAATGCGCACCCAAAAGGATTCTGCGCTTTGCTTCGGGGTTGTAAGAGGCAATGATATTACGCGATTTGAGGATAGTTCCGTTGTAGGCAATTGCCTCAAAGTCTTGCGATTGCACCTCCCAACCATAACGTCGGAATGTGGCCAAAAACATCTCCGCAGCTTTTCTGTGCGGCTCGGTGTTCGGAACACGAGGCCCAAGCGCTACCTGTTGTTCTATGAAGCGATAGGCTGTATCGGGATTAAATTCAGGGATGGGCTGTAAAGTAATGCGCGGCTCTTCGGCCGTGTTGCTTTCTGTCGGTGTTTCTTTACAGGCAAAGGTCATAAAAAGTAAGATGCTGCCAATGAGCAAGTTTTGTAAGCGAATACCTTTAACAAGCGGGATAAAATTCATATGTCGGGACTTTCAGCATGGTAAGCCGCCCATCTAACAGCCATTTGAAAATGAAGGTTTTATGCGGCGGATTGAATAGATTTCCATGCAAACTTAGTACACTTTGTATGAATAAAGAAAACCGCCGCCGCTTTCTGTTTCGTTTACCTGCCATTATCAGTGCCACGACGCTATTGAGCAGTGCCCGACGCAAACCCGCAATGCGCTATGATGTGCTCGTTATTGGTGCGGGTTCGGCAGGTATGCCTTGTGCCATTGCAGCGGCTGAACGCGGGCTGAGGGTATTGGTGGTAGAAAAAGACAGCAAAATCGGCGGGACACTCAACATTACCGCCGGACAAATGAGTGCCGCCGGAACACGACTCCAACGCAGCAAAGGCATTACAGACAGCCCCGAGGAGCATTTTAAAGAAGTCATGCGATTGAGCAACGACACAGCAGACCCCGCCATCGTGAGGCTGGCCGTTACAGAAGCCCCGCGCCTGATAGACTGGCTGGAAAGCATAGGCTACCCGATGGCCGATGAAGCACCGGCAGTAGTTTATAACCATCCTGCTTACAGCCGTGCCCGCACCTATTGGGGCAAAACCGATTACAACCCCGCCAAACCCGGTGAAGATGCAGGCAAGTCGCTGTTAAAAACGCTGCTGCCGCTTTGGGAAAAACATTTGCAAAGCGGGCATATCGTACTATTGCCGGAAACTACTTTACGCCGTCTGACAGTTCAATCAGGCAAAGTGCGCGGCGCAGTTGTGCAGCACAAAAACGGTCGCACGGAAAAGGTATTTGCCCGCAATACCGTATTAGCTACCGGTGGCTATGCTGCCAACCCCGCTTTTTTCCGGCAGGTAACGCCAAACGTGAAGCGCCTAATCAGCAGTGCTCGTGTCAGTTCGCAGGGAGAAGGTATTCAGGCGGCAATGGAAATAGGGGCTGCTTTCCGCAATGCAGAAAAACACGGCGTTACGATTGGCGGAATAGAACTGCAACCGCAGTCGGGGCGTGCCGATTTTTGGACGGCATGGGCCAGAATTTCTACCCCCGCAACAAGAGCGCCCCGCGAGATATATGTCAATGCTAACGGGCAGCGCTTTATGGCCGAAGATGAACCTGAGGTGGACAGGCGCGAAAAAGCCATCGCCGCGCAACCCGACCAAAAGTGCTGGCTGATTTTTGACGAAACGGCACTCACGGCAGGAGCATCCCTTGTTCTGCCATGGTCTGTCGGAAAAATCCGTGAGGAAGCCGAAAAAGGGCAGTGCCTTTGGAAAGCCGATACCATTCGTGAACTGGCACAAAAAACAGGACTGCCCGAAAATGCTTTGATGAACAGCATTGCACAGTACAATGAGGCTGTGCAAAAAGGCAATGATGAACTGTTCGGCAGGAAAAATCTGCAATTCCCTGTGCAGCAAGCACCCTTTTATGCATTGCTGACTTACGGTTTCTGCCTTGTTTCCTTTGGAGGATTACATACCAACGGCGCATTGCAAGTATTAAACAAAGCAGGCAAACCCATTAAAGGCTTATATGCCGTTGGCGAAATACTGGGTGCAGGCGCAACAACAGGCAACGTATTTTGCGGTGGAATGTTGCTTACACCGGCCGTAGCTTTGGGACGCTGGCTGGGAGAAAAATTGACTTAATAGACCACGCCGCAAGCCCTTACGGAAAAAAAACCCCGACAGGACTCAATGTCCCGTCGGGGTTAGTTTTACTCAAAACTCAGCTTATTGCTTCACTAATTTCTCCGTCCAAACTTGGCCGTCTGCCTGACGGATTTGCAGCAGATATACGCCGCCCGCCATGTGGCTCAGGTCAATGGTTTCGTTCATACGGCGACCGCTGATGCTCTGGCGGCTGATAACGCGCCCTTGCATGTCGCTGATGACTACTTCGGCTTGGCCATCCACTGCCTGTCTGCCTTGAACGGTGAACATGCCGTTGCTTGGGTTCGGATACACTTTGAAGCCGATTCTGCCTTCAGATGCACTTACCGCTGCTTCTGCCTCTTCGGCACGGAAGTTTTCAGAGATGAAGGTGGCTGCCGTGAAGGTACAGCTACCTGCCTGTACGGTCAGAACGTACCAGCCCGGCTGAGTAGCCTCTATGGTCTGGCTGTTGCCGATTGCTTGGCCGTTTCTTGTCCAACTGTTGCCGCCGGCTATCGGTGAACTCAATGTTCTTCTGCCGCTTGCAGATACCCCCTGATTGATGCCCAGTGCTTGCGTAGCCGACACCAATTGGAAACTTGCCGCAGACGGGATGCCGATGATAGTGCCTTCGGCTGTTGCTACGTCAATGCGCACGCGGTAAGTACCCACAGGCAAATTGTGGGTCTGAGAGCTTACCAAGA
>NZ_JAJPRF010000017.1 GCF_021206925.1 Rhodoflexus caldus
TTGTCACTTTTAAGATGCGACGTGCAACGTGTGAAAAATACTTGCCATAGTTATATAAATTTGAAAGAATCACCAAGTAAAATTAGGTAATTCACTGATAATCACCAACCAAAAGGTCTAAGGTAGACTGATAAAAGAAGGCAAACTTTAGAATTACAAAATTACCTTTCTTAATCTTGTACAAGAAAGTAGTTAACCTTCACTCTCTCTTATTTGCGGCATGAAAATCAGTTGGTACGAACTGCCAACAAGCGCATTGCCCTCACATACTCGTAAAAAGCAAGTCTATGTTCAGGCTTGCTTTCCGCTTTTTTAGCATCTTAATAAAGAGCATCCTATACTACACACCAAAAAATCCGTGTGCATGAAAACAAGGCAGTAGCGCTTTGCAATATCTTTGCGGCATGAAAAATCAGCCGCTGTTACAACCCGTTCGTCAGGAAGATTTCTGGTACGAACTGCCCGATGAGCGCATTGCCCGTTTCCCGTTAGAAGAGCGCGATGCCTCCAATCTGTTGGTCTATCGCGATGGTGAAATCCGCCACAGTCGTTTTCGCCAAATTGCCAATGAATTGAAAAAAGGGGATACGCTGTTTTTCAATAACACCAAGGTAATTCCTGCCAGAATTTATTTCCAGAAGGAAACAGGGGCACTTATTGAGGTTTTTTTGTTGCATCCCGTGGCTCCTACGTCGGATGTGGCGCTGATGATGCAGCAGACCGAGCGCTGCACATGGGCTTGCGCTGTCGGCAACCTGAAACGCTTGAAAGATGACACCTTGTTGGAGCGTGAGGTGGAGATAGAAGGCAAAACGGTCAAACTGCAAGCCACTTTGCAAAACCGCGAAGTGCAATGGGTTGATTTTCGGTGGAACAGTTCGGATATAAGTTTCGCCGAGCTGCTGACCTACGTGGGCGTAACTCCGCTGCCGCCCTACCTGAAACGCGAAGCGGAAGAAAAAGACAAGCAGGTTTACCAAACCGTTTATGCCAAACAGGAAGGGGCAGTAGCCGCACCAACGGCGGGGTTACATTTTACAGACTACATTTTACAGGAGGCCTTGCCGCAAAAAGGCGTACAAACCGACTATCTGACGCTGCACGTGGCAGGCGGGACGTTTCAGCCCATCAAGCATGAGAACGTGTTAGACCACCCCATGCACTCCGAGCAGATGATTGTCAGCATGGAAAATATTGACCGCCTGTTGGCTGCCGAAGATGTGATAGCCGTCGGCACAACTTCCATGCGCACGTTGGAAAGCCTTTATTGGTACGGCGTACTGCTTGGCGAAAACCCCGATGCCACTTTCCACATTCCCAAACTGATGCCCTATGGCTACGAGCCGGCACAACTGCCTACACGCAAAGCGTCCATTGCTCGCGTAAAGGACTACATGCAGCGCCATCAGTTGAAAAAACTACAAGGCGAAACTGAAATCATGATTATCCCGGGCTATGATTTCAAAGTTTGCGATGCGCTGATTACCAACTTCCACCTGCCCGGCACCACGCTGATTATGCTTGTGGCAGCATTTATTGGCAATGATTGGCAAAAGGTTTATCAGGAAGCGTTGGATAATAATTACCGCTTCCTGAGTTTTGGCGATTCATCGCTGCTGTTTCGCAAGAAAATGTAGCATCGCATTTGCCAAACAGCACCTGCGGTTTACTCTTTCCCTTCTGCGAACGCCTGCAAATAGGCATACCGCTGGGTCAAGTGTCCGCCTTGGGTGATGGTAGCGCGTGCAATTACGCCCTCGTCATCTTTGAACAGGTGAGCCAGAATGCGCTCAATGAAGATACCGCCAAACTCCTCCGAGGCATCGCGGGGCAGTTCGCTGGGCAGGTTATCTATTGCCATGACCGAAACATTGTCGGGATTGCTGTAGGGCGGCTCCAACTGTTCGGTAAAGCGGTTGTAGTCGTACACGGGGTCGCCGATTTTGCTGGGGCGCTTGGTGGAAGGGATAGAGCCGTCGATGTCGCAGGTAATGTCGGCAATGACGCGGATGCGGAAATCATCGCGCTTCATTTCTTCCGCCGTAAACAGTCGGGGGGCTTTCGGATGCCAGTAAGCGGCAGCAATCAACAGGTCGGTATTCCGATAAAAGGGTTCAAAATGCGATTCAAAATGCTCGGGGAAGCTGTAAAATTCTTCGGCAATAAACTTGCGTCCTTTTTTGTGTACGTGGTAGGCAGAGGAACTCAACTGTGTATAAACAGGCATGGAAAACTGTTTTTGGTTGAGATATTCCATCACATCCACGCGCTCAATTTTCATTTCGTCCAGCATTTCCATTGCTCCTTTGGCAACGCGCCCGCTGCCTGTCAGGGCAATTTTGATGGGTGGCAAGGCTAATTTGTGCAGTCCGAAAATCAACTCGTGGCGGTCGAAGCACTGATGCGCAGGTTTCAGATGGAACAGGTTGTACTTTTCGCCGTAAGCCAAAATGCCGTTATAAGCGCCTACCAACCCTGCATAATGCCCGAAAGCAATCAGACGATTACCTTTTTCGTCGGTGAGCGTTTCATAGTCCACCATGGTAATATTTTTCTGCAAAAGTGCTTGCAAAAGCGGACGATTGTATGCCTGTTTTTTTATCGTATGTGAAAAAAAGAAGTACGTTTTATTAGCTATCAGGTTAGCAATCGGCACTTCTTTAATGCCCAGCAATACATCGCAGTGGCTCAAATCTTCGGTGAGCGGCAGCCCTTCGGCGGCGTATTCTTCGTCCGTGTAGCAACGAATGGGGCTGGGCTGTACATATATTTCAACATCCGGATGCAGACGGCGCAACAGGGTGCACTGGCGCGGTGTCAGCGGTACGCGGCGGTCGGGTGGGGTCTTCCCCTCTCTGATGATTCCGATTTTCATGATACCGTGGTTGGTTGATTTGTGATGGGTTGATTTGGCAGTAGAATGATGTAAATGATTCGGTGATGCAATGATTTTGACGGTGTGGGATTGCTCAGTTTGCCTGATGGTGCACAAAGTAATGCCACAAAACAATGCCTGTTGTTACGGCAATATTAAATGAATGTTTGGTGCCGAACTGTGGAATTTCCAGCGCAAAGTCTGCCATGCCAACGGCTGCATCGCTTACGCCGCTTGCTTCATTGCCAAAAATAAAAGCATAATTAGCTTCCGATTGTGGAGCAAATTCATGCAGCATGATTTTTTCGTCGGTTTGTTCTACAACGGCCAGTTGAAAACCTTCGCTTTTCAGATGTGCCAAGCAGACTTCCGTATCTGCAAAGTGTTCCCATGCAACGCTTTCCTGCGCGCCGAGTGCTGTTTTGTGAATATCGCGGTTGGGCGGAGTGGCCGTAATGCCGCACAAATAGAGCTTGTAAATCCCAAAAGCATCTGCCGTTCGGAACACCGAGCCCACATTGAGCGCACTGCGCACATTGTCCAGCACAACAGCTACGCGGCGATTCGCAAATTGACCATAGGCGGCGGCATCTATCCGCCCCAATTCTTCCATGCTGAGTTTGCGCATTTTTTTGACTTTTTTTGAATGCAGATATCGGCAGACTGCACAGATACAAGCAGATAAAGCATCTGTGAGTATCCGTTTGTCCGCATTCCCCAATTAAACGGCGCAAAGTTAGGGCAATAATGCCGACATTTGCCTCATGTCTGCTGTCTTATACGTAACCTGTGCCATCATCGTAGCCAACGGGCGCGTGCTGGCCGCGCGTCGTGCGCTTAACCGTTCGCAGGGTGGCTTGTGGGAATTCCCCGGCGGTAAAATTCACGAAGGAGAATCCGCCGAGGAGTGCATTCGTCGCGAAATTGCAGAAGAACTTGGCGCAACTGTTTGCATCATTGACCGCCTGCCCGATAATGTGCATCATTACGCCGATAAATCCGTTTGTTTGATTCCGTTTGTCTGCAAACCTGCCAATAATACAGACTTTCAGGCGATTGAACATGCGGAAATTCGCTGGTGTACCGATGAGGAGTTGCACGCATTGGACTGGTGCGCCGCCGATATAACCGTATTGCAACAGTACATGGCTTGGAAAATTACAGACAAAAAATCGGATTAACCTTTATCTTTGCCCGTTCAAATGTCTATGGACATATTTCCACCTATTAAAATGATGACTTCCAACGAAATACGCCGGCAATTCTTAGACTTTTTCACCAAAAAATGCGGCCATGCCTACGTGCACTCTGCACCAATGGTACTGAAAAATGACCCTACCCTGATGTTTTCCAACTCAGGTATGGTGCAGTTCAAAGATTATTTTTTGGGCAATCGCATTGCCGAACATAAGCGCGTAGCCAATTCACAAAAATGCTTGCGTGTTTCGGGCAAGCACAACGACCTGGAAGACGTGGGGCTGGATACCTATCACCACACCATGTTTGAGATGCTGGGCAACTGGTCGTTTGGCGATTATTTCAAAAAAGAAGCCATTCAGTGGGCGTGGGAACTGCTGACCGAAGTTTATCGCTTGCCAAAAGACAGACTGTATGTTACCGTTTTTGGCGGCGATGAAAAAGAAGGCCTCAGCCGCGATGACGAAGCCCGCGAACTCTGGAAACAACACATTGACGAAAACCGCATTTTGTACGGCAACAAAAAAGACAACTTTTGGGAAATGGGCGACCAAGGGCCTTGCGGGCCTTGCTCCGAAATCCACATAGACTTGCGCCCCGACGAGGAACGCGCACAGATTTCAGGTTACGATTTGGTAAACAACGACCACCCGCAGGTAATTGAAATCTGGAATCTGGTATTTATGCAGTTCAATCGCAAAGCAGACGGCAGCCTCGAGCCGCTTCCCGACAAGCACGTGGATACAGGCATGGGCTTCGAGCGTCTGGTGCGCGCCATTCAGAACAAAGTTTCCAACTACGATACCGATATCTTCCAGCCGATTATCCGCCAATTGGAGGAGGAATCCGGCAAAAATTATCATCAGGCCGAGCGGGAAAACAGCAAAGTTGCGGTTGCCATGCGCGTGGTTGCTGACCACCTGCGCGCGGTTGTCTTTGCCATTGCCGATGGACAGTTGCCCTCTAACAACAAGGCTGGTTATGTTATCCGCCGCATTTTGCGCCGTGCCGTGCGCTACGGGTACACGTTTTTGGGATTCCGTCAGCCGTTTATGTGCCGCCTTGTGCCACTCATGGCAGAGCAATTTGCAGGTATTTTCCCCGAAGTAAAAGCACAGTTAGATTTTATCGTCAATGTTGTGCGTGAAGAAGAAGCCGCTTTCCTGCGCACATTAGAAAACGGCTTGCGCATGTTGGATGACATCATCGCGCAGTCTGTTGCCACTAAACTCATTGACGGCAAAGTAGCATTTGAATTGTACGATACCTACGGTTTCCCGCTGGATTTGACGGCACTGATTGCACGCGAAAACGGCTTGCTGATAGATGAGGCAGGTTTTGACAAAGCCATGCAGGAGCAAAAAGACCGTTCGCGCAATGCTGCCGCTTCCGAAAAAGGCGATTGGGTCATTCTGGAATCTTCTGACGAGCCTACGGAATTTGTGGGCTACGAAGCCGATGAGGCCGAAGCCCGTTTGCTCCGTTACCGCCAAATAACCGACAAAAAAGGTACACAATACCAGATTGTATTAGACCGTACCCCATTCTATGCCGAAAGCGGCGGACAGGTTGGAGATACAGGTATTTTGGTAGTGCAGGGCGAAAACCCGCGCAAAATCCGCATTGCCGATACCAAAAAAGAAATTGACCAGATTATTCATTTTACTTACGATAACCTGCCTGAAATTTTGGCAGGAGTTAAGGGTGCGCCTGTTGTTACGGCACTGATTGACAACAGCCGCCGTCGCTTAATTGAAAGCAATCACACGGCCACTCACCTGATGCACGCTGCCCTGCGCGAGGTGCTCGGTACGCACGTTGCGCAAAAAGGCTCATTGGTGAACGATGAAGTGCTGCGTTTTGATTTCTCGCATTTTGCTAAAATGACCGAATCGGAAATTGCTCAGGTAGAAAAAATTGTCAATGCAAAAATTCGCGAGAATATTCCGTTGGACGAGCAGCGCAATGTGCCGATTGAAAAGGCCAAAGCAATGGGTGCAATGGCCTTGTTCGGTGAAAAATACGGCGACTTTGTACGGGTGATTACATTTGATAAAAATTTCAGCGTAGAACTTTGCGGAGGTACGCACGTTGCGCAAACAGGTGCTATCGGGCAGTTTAAAATTCTTTCCGAAAGTTCTTCTGCTGCCGGTGTGCGTCGCATTGAGGCCGTTACGGCAGCCAAGGCAGAGCAAATAATCAACGAAGAACTTGCCTTGCTCGATGCCGTGCGTGCGTTGTTAAAAAATCCGAAAGATTTGCTCAAATCCGTAGAAAACCTGCTGGACGAGAAGCAAGCCTTACAAAAAGAAATCGAACGCCTGCAAAATGAAGCGTTGCAAGGCATCAAACAGCAGTTGCGTACACAAATTGCCGATAAAAATGGCGTTCAGTTCCTTGCCGCACAGGTAGAAGTGCCCAAGCCTGATGCCCTCAAAACACTGGCGTTCCAACTGAAACAGGAAACAGAATCGCTGTTTGCGGTGCTTACGGCAGCCATTGACGGCAAAGCACATATTGCGGTGATGATTGCCGATGAGTTGGTAAAAGAGCGCAACTGGAATGCCTCCCAAATCGTGAAAGATCTTGCCAAGTTGGTAGAAGGGGGGGGGGGCGGTCAGCCTTTCTTTGCCACAGCCGCAGGTAAAAATACGGCACAACTGAAAGCCGTGCTTTCGGCTGCCGAACAGATTTTGGCGTAAGTACTTTATCGCGCTGCAACTGCTTATTTGCAAGCAGACGAATACTGTATTGATTCAGGACACAAGCGTGCAAGCGTCTTGTGTCCTTGTGTTTTTTGTGATAAAATCCAAGGCGGCGGCTCGCTTACACACAAATATTTTCTGCTAACCGCTCGCGCTTATGTGCACATATTCAGAGTTTGACATTGGCGCTGCGTTGCGCCCGTTCGCGGCTGATGAGTTCGTGGGAGTTGCGCATGAGTGTGTTATTCATTTGTCGGATGACCTCGTCCATCGCCTTGGCCTCTTCCTGCAACTTCGCGATAATTATCTTTGCATCTTCGCCCATTTGGAAAAGAGCGGTCAGTCCAAGAATGCGTGCCAGCGGGCCGCGCAGTTCATGCGAGGTCAGAAAAGCATATTCGGAGAGGTCTTTCAGCAGTGCTGCCTGATGCTGCTCCAATTGCTTTCTTTCCGAAATTTCATAGTTGATGGAAAGGTATTTGTAAATTTTCCCCTCGGGCGAAAATACCGGATTGATAACCGTTTTCACCCAATAAATGCTCCCGTCTTTGGCGCGGTTGCAGATTTCTCCCCGCCAACTTTTCCCTTGGCTGATGGTTTCCCAGAGTTGTTGCCAGTAGGTCGGCGGGTGTACGCCCGAATTCAGCAGATTGTGGTTTTTGCCGAGCAGTTCTTCGCGGCTGTATTTGCAGACTTCGCAAAACTTGTCATTGACGGTTTCAATGTTGCCTGCTAAGTCCGTAACACTCAACAAAGTTGAGTTGAGCAAGGCATTTTCTAAATTGATGCGCTCCTGTTCAGCAAGGATGTGTTGATTGACATTCTGCGCAACAACAATGCGGCAAGGAGTATTTTGATAGATGGAACTGTGCGAAAATATATTCACGTAGAAAGTTTCGCCCGACTTGCGTTTATGCAGCCAAATGCCACTATTGCTGTAGTCGGCCGCAGGTTTTTGCAACTTAGCGGATAGCTTATGATGTTCACTTTCAGGGCGTAAATCGTACAGGTTGAGTTGGCAAAACTCCTCGGGCGTATAGCCGTATTCGGTACAGGCGGCGTGGTTGGCAATCAAAATTTGACGGGTATCCGTTCTGTAAATCCACATCGGGTGCGGATGGTTTTCAAACAATCGCCTGAAATCTTCGGTTACGGCAAGCAGTCGGTTGGTGTGTTTGCGTATGAGAAAATACAGTAGCACGCTTGTCAGCAATACATAAAAGTAACCCTTGTATTGGCTGATGTGTTCAAGTGTAGCCCTATCGGCATTGGTGTAAGATATGATTGAAAACAGCAGTCGGTCGCTCAGCGTAATCCATACAAGGCCAAGTATCCCGTAAATAACGGGAATGGTAATATTATTGCCTGTGTTTTGCTTTACGTGGTTGATTGGCATTTTCCGTTTTGATAAGGCCAACAGTAGCGTTTAAGTAACGAAAAAAGCCTGTGAATATTGGCATCCACAGGCTTTTAATTGATGACAAAATTTTTAAATGTCCATTTTTAGCCGCGCGGCAATAATTTTTTCAACATGCCTGCGAACGCTTTCTACTTGGATGCGCTCCAACACGTCTTCGGCAAAAGCGAACATGAGCAGGGCTCGGGCGTTTTCTTCGTTGATACCACGGGCGCGCAGGTAGAACAAAGGCTCTTCGTCTAATGCGCCCACCGTGCAGCCGTGCGAACATTTTACGTCATCCGCCCAAATTTCCAATTGCGGTTTGGTATCCACATTGGCATTGGGCGAAAGCAAAATGTTTTTGTTTGATTGGAACGCATTGGTTTTTTGTGCATCCTGACGGACAAATATTTTGCCGTTGAATACTGCCTGTGATTTGCCGTCCAGCAAACCTTTGTAGAGTTCGTTGCTGTGCGAATGTGGTTGGCGGTGGTCGGCTACGGTGTGGTTATCTACGACCGTGTTGCCGTCCAGCACATACAAACCGTTCATGAAGGCTTCGCAATTTTGCCCGTCAATGGCAATGTGCAAGTTGTTGCGCACAATTTCGCCACTGAGCGAAACGGTTGTGTTGGCATAGTGGCTGTCTTGCAACTGCCAAGTTTGCGTAAAGCCAATATGAGAAGAAGTGTTTGCTTCGTTCTGAATTTTATAGTGGTCAAAACGGGCATTGCCGCCTACAAACACCTCTGTTACCATGTTGGTCAGGCTGTGGTTGGCCTGTTCGGTGCTGTTGTAATGCTCTACAACGGTCAGTTGGGCGCTTGTGCCTACTACAAACAAGTTGCGGGTTTGTACCAACACGTCGCCGGCTTCTGCCGAGGCGATGTAGTGCAAAATAACAGGGGCTTCCACCGTTTTGTTGTTCGGCACGTAAATAAAAGCGCCTTCTGCATCGGCAGCCGTGTTGAGCGCAGCAAAAATATGGTGCTCGTCGTTGGCATACTTGCCGAAGTACTTGCCGAACTCGGCGGCGTATTTGCTCTTGGCTTCGCGCAGGTTGCTGATTTTCAGGTCTGATTCGGGCGAAACTACACGAGAAAGTGCGGGCATATAAACGCCATTTACAAACACCAACACATTGGCGTTTTGCTCGTCGTAAGCCTCAACGAAAGGTTTGGCAATTGCAGCAGCCGTATCGCTTGCGTTACCATTGGCAAACGTATAGGCGCGTGAAGCAATGTTTTTCAGATTGAGATATTTCCACTCTTCGTTTTTCGTAGTGGGAATATCCAACGAGCGAAAAACTTCGGCGGCGTGCTTTTGTATATCGGATTGCGGCGGTTTGGATTCCAAATAAGCCAATGCCAGCGATTTTAAATCGGTTTTTTCCATTCCTCAAACGGACATTTTAAGGGTTTACGGTAGCTGATTAGGCGTTTTCGGCTTCTACTTCTGCCTTAATCCAGTCGTAGCCTTTTTCTTCCAACTCAAGCGCCAACTCTTTGGTGCCCGAACGCACGATGCGCCCTTTGTAGAGTACGTGCACGTAATCGGGAACAATATAGTCCAGCAGGCGCTGATAGTGCGTGATAACCAGAATGCCGTTGTCTTTGTTGCGCAGCGTATTTACGCCGTTGGCAACAATGCGCAGCGCGTCAATGTCCAGTCCTGAATCGGTTTCGTCCAGAATGGCCAGTTTTGGCTCCAGTACTGCCATTTGGAAAATTTCGTTGCGCTTCTTCTCACCACCCGAAAAGCCTTCATTCAGCGAACGGTTCAGCAGCGCTTGGTCCATGTTTACGAGTTTCATTTTCTCTTTAATCAGTTTGAGAAAATGAACGGCATCCAAAGGTTCTTCGCCGCGGTATTTGCGCACCGAATTAACGGCAGCTTTTAAAAAGTTGGTATTGCTTACGCCGGGAATTTCTACCGGATATTGGAAAGCCAGAAACAGCCCTTCGCCGGCGCGCTCTTCGGGGGCAAGTTCCAAGAGGTTTTTACCGTTGAATTCTACTTCGCCGCCTGTTACTTCGTAGTCTTCGCGACCTGCCAGCACGGATGCCAAGGTGCTCTTGCCCGAACCGTTAGGCCCCATGATAGCGTGCACTTCGCCGGGTTTGATTTCCAGATTAATTCCTTTTAATATTTGCTTATCGCCAATGGCCGCCTGCAAATTTCTGATAGATAGCATATCTTTAAGCCGATTAATTACGTTTAATAAAAGCGAACGGGTCTGCAAAGTTCTTAATTATTTAGAATAGTTTTAAACAAACTGTCGGATTTTTTGCAGCATCTCCCCGATATTTACCCCGCCTTTGCAACGCAACTGATGCTTTAATCGTCAGTTTTATATGTGTATTACATCTTTTCCGATTTAAATTCAACTGCTATGGTAATAAAGTATGGCTTTGTTGTTTTATTGGGCGTGCTTTTTTGCATAAGTATGTCTGCAAATGCGCAGGAAGATAAAAAAGACAAAAGACGCAATGAGCGACGCAAAGACCCTAAGGAAACTACGCTGAAAGGGCAGGAATTTAGTTTGGAAGATACCGCTTTCTTTTATGACGAAAACGAAATCAGTTTTCGGAATATCAACAAGGTTCCATTTTATTACAACGAGCGGCAGATAAATCTGATTAACAAGTACCAAAAAGAAAAACAGTGGGACAATTTGTTCAGAAGCCTGTTGAGTTATACCTCGCGCTTCGGAATAGGCAATTTCATTGATCCTTCGGGCATGGATATGGTGTGGCAGTTGGCGCGTGTGTCGGGGCAATTGGGCAAAACCCAGATTATGCGGGAGGCATTTCAACTTATCATTAAACATTACAGAGGAGATTTGAGAAGTGCTTGGCGGCGTTATGACAGCTTGTCGCGCTTTGATAAGCCCCGCTACGTGAGTTTAGACCAATACTACCAAATGTTGGAATTGCGCAAGCACATTGACACATTGCGCCCGCCTCACGGTGTGCTTACGAACATAGGCGATGCTGTCAATTCCAAATTTGAAGACTACGGCGTAACTGTTTCCCGCGACGGTAAAACACTGATTTTCACCTCTAAACGCAATCGCACGCCGGGGACTAACCGCCTGAACCAGACCTATAACGAAGACCTCTACATGACCGAGCGCATCGGCGATGACACTACGCAGTGGCAGGATGCCTTCCCTTTTGCCGATATTAATTCCAATTATAACGAAGGTTCGCCTTGTTTAAGCGCAAAAGGTGATTTTATCATTTTCTCCCGCTGCGAAGCACCGGACGGTAAAGGTAACTGCGACTTATACATCAGCTATCGGGTTGATGGGCGCTATTGGTCAGAGCCCGAAAATTTGGGCATCGTAAACAGTACGGCATGGGACTCGCACCCCAGCCTGTCTGTTACGGAGGACACGCTGTTTTTCTCTTCCGACCGCGCAGGCGGTTTTGGCGGAGCCGATTTGTATTTTTCCGTGCGCGAACCCGGTGGCCGATGGGGAGAGGCCAAAAATCTCGGCCCGGTGATTAATACACAGAAAAACGAAGTCAGCCCATTTATTCATCATAAGTATAATGTGCTTTATTTCAGTTCCGACGGGCAGTTGGTCAATTACGGCGATTTTGACATATTTAAAAGCTACAATATTCGCGGCAGATGGACAGAGCCGAAAAACCTCGGCCCTTTGGTAAACAGCAAAGGCCGAGAGTTTTACTTTGCCATAGATGAACAGTCGGACAAGCTGTTTTTTGCCAAAGCCGAAGAAGATAACCCGCGCAATTTGGATATTTATTCCTATCCCATGCCGATGGAGGCTAAACCAAATGCCGTTGTTCGCTTTACGGGGAAAGTCCGCGAAATAACCACCGGTGAAATTTTTAAAGGTATTGTATCCATCATAGACCTGAGCGATGGGGTAGAAGTTATGCCGCGCTATCTGTCCGACGACGGGGTATTTGAGTTCGAGCTCATTAACAACAAGCGCTACATGCTCATTGTGCAAGGCGAAAATTTCTTTCGCTTAGAGGAAGTATTTCTTCTGCAAGGCGATACAGAAAAGAACGTAGCGGTAAAAAGCATCCAAAATGTTCGGTTTGAATCTATTGAATTTGCAGAAGGCAGTGCGCAGATTCTGCCGACTATGGAAAACGACCTTCACCTGATAATCAACTTCTTGGTTGATTATCCTGAATTTCAATTGAAAATATCGGGACATACCGACAGTTCCGGCGATGCTGCCAGCAATTTGAAACTGTCGCAGCGCAGAGCAGATGCCATCAAAAAATACTTGGTTAATTACGGACAAATCAATCCCGAACGTATTCAGGCTGTCGGCTATGGCAGCAGCCGACCCATTATCTCCCCCGAAAAAACACCGGAGCACAAGAAAATCAACCGCCGAGTCGAGTTTAAAATCCACAAGGGTGGCGAATTGGCAGAAGACGACAGCAACAAGTAAGTCGGCACAGGGCTTGCAACATTACTCCTTACCTTTGTAAAAAAGGGATTCCGCCGTATTGTCTGCATCAAGTATGATGTAAAAATGACAATTTGGCATCTTTATCATTATTTGACGGCAACTATGTCACACTATTCTTTTAACGATATTCTATCAATAGCCATGTCGGAAGACGAGGCAGAAGATTTTATTCCGCTGATGAAGGGCACAGAGCAATCCATGGAAGAAAACAGCGATTTTCCGGCCGAATTGCCCATATTACCTGTGCGCAATTCGGTGCTATTCCCCGGGGTTATTATGCCTGTTACGGTCAGTCGCCAGAAAGCTATTAAGTTGGTGCGCAAAGCCTACAAAGGCGACCGTATCATAGGAGTAGTTACCCAAAAAAATAATAATGCCGACGACCCCGGATTAGACGACATCTACACCGTAGGTACTGTGGCGCGCATCATGAAACTGATTGCCTTGCCCGATGGTCATACTACTATCATCATTCAGGGGCGGCGCAAGTTTCATTTGGATGTCATTCTGCGCGAGCACCCGTATCTGACCGCTCAGGTTACTTATCTGACCGACGAAATGCCGGACGAGCGCAAAAAGGATACAAAAGCGTTGGTGCAGTCATTAAAAGAGGCCGCCCACAAAATCATGCGCCTGAATCCTGAAATTCCGCAGGATGCTGAAATTGCCATCAACAACATAGAGAGCACCGACTTCCTGATTCACTTTCTTTCTGCCAACATCAATGCAGAAGTGAAAGACAAACAGGAATTGCTGGAATATAACTCGGTGAAGGAGCGCGGTACAAAGTTGCTGGCACATATGCTCAAAGAGATAGAGCTGCTGCAAATCAAACAGGAAATTCACTCCAAAGCCCACTCCGATTTAGACCAGCAACAGCGCGATTATTTCCTCCGCCAGCAAATCAAAGTTTTGCAGGATGAACTCGGTGTGGACGGACACGAGCAGGAAATAGAGCGTCTTCGCCTTCGCGGTGCTCAGAAAAACTGGCCGGAGGCTGTCGCCAAACACTTTAATAAAGAATTAGACAAAGCCCTGCGCCTGAACCCTCAATCACCCGAATTCCCCATTGCCATCAGCTATGCGGAATTTATGGTGGACTTGCCTTGGAACGAGTTTTCCGAAGATACATTTGACCTGAAAAAAGCACAGGCCATCTTAGATGAAGACCACTACGGGCTGGCAAAGGCCAAACAGCGCATCATTGAATACTTGGCCGTTCTGAAACTGAAAGGCGGCAATATGCGCGGCCCTATTTTGTGTTTCTACGGCCCTCCCGGCGTAGGCAAAACCTCGCTTGGGCGCTCCATTGCCAAAGCATTGGGCAGAAAATACATCCGCATGTCGCTTGGCGGCCTGCGCGACGAGGCCGAAATTCGCGGGCATCGCAAAACCTATATAGGTGCAATGCCCGGCCGCATTTTGCAAAGCATCAAAAAGGCAGGCACAGCCAATCCGGTGTTTATTCTGGATGAAATTGACAAGGTAGGCAACGACTTCCGCGGCGACCCTGCATCGGCCTTACTGGAAGTACTTGACCCCGAGCAAAACAGCACCTTTTTAGACAACTATTTGGAGGTAGAATACGACCTTTCAAAGGTGATGTTTATTGCAACCGCTAACTCGCTGGATACCATTCATCCTGCGCTGCGCGACCGCATGGAAATCATAGAAATTACAGGTTACACACAAGAAGAAAAGGTGCAAATTGCCAAACAACACCTGTTGCCCAAACTTCGCAAAGACCATGGCCTCAAAGCCAAAGATTTCAGCATAGACGATAAAACCCTGCTGAAAATAGTGGAAGAATATACCCGCGAATCGGGCGTGCGCAATTTGGAACAAAAACTCGGTGCAGTAGTGCGCCATGTAGCCAAGTGGGTGGCCATGGAAGAGCCTTATCAGAAGCGGATTAAACCCTCTGATGTGGAGGCAATTTTGGGTGCTCCCATTTTTGACCGCGAAATGTATCAAAACAACAATTTCGCAGGCGTTGTAACAGGTTTGGCATGGACACAAGCGGGCGGCGAAATCTTGTTTGTGGAAGCAAGCCTCAACAAAGGCAAAGGAGCGCTTACCTTGTCAGGGCAGTTGGGCGACGTAATGAAGGAGTCTGCCATTACGGCACTTTCCTATCTGAAAGCGCATGCCGATGAGCTTGGTATAGACCACCGCATTTTTAATAATTACGACCTTCATATCCACGTTCCGGCAGGCGCCGTACCCAAAGACGGTCCCTCGGCAGGTATTACCATGCTGACCGCATTGGCTTCCCTCTACACACAGCGAAAAGTAAAAGACCGCTTGGCAATGACCGGCGAAATCACGCTGCGCGGGAAAGTATTGCCCGTGGGCGGTATCAAAGAAAAGCTGCTGGCTGCCCGACGTGCAGGTATCAACGAAATCGTACTGTCTGCCCGCAACCGCAAAGATGTGGAAGAGATAGACACACAATACCTCCACGATTTGACCATCCACTATGTAGAAACCATAGATGAGGTGCTCCAAAAGGCACTGCTGCCCGAAAAAGTAGCCAAACCCATGCATTTTGAGGTGGAAACCACACCGCAGGTAACTACCAACGGACAGACTGCGGGGGCGTAGGTAACAAAAAAGAATGTTAAAAAGTTAAGTTGAGTATTGGTAAGGACTAAACACCGCGCTAAATTCGCGGTTCAAAAAATTGTGATAAATGGCAATCATTACACGAATTAGGCAACTTTCTACTGCGGTTATCGCGGTTATTTTCATTGCGCTGGGGCTTTTCATTGTTGGCGGAGACTTGTTATCTCCCAACTCTTCCATTATGAACATGTTCAATAGTAAGGAAGTAGCCCGTATCAATGGTGTAAGTATCTCACCTCAGGAATTTAGCGAACAACTGAACATCAGCCGAGCAAACTTGGCCAGTCGTTTGGGGCGCAGCGTTACCGAAGCTGAATCGGACTTCCTGCGCTATGAGGCTTTCAATGAGTTGATTTACAAATATGCCATGGTGCCTCAGATGGAAAAATTAGGCCTGATGGTAACGCCTGAAGAGGTAGTTGATATGGTTCAGGGCAACAATATCCATCCTGAGTTGCAAGAAGCGTTCAGAAATCCGCAAACAGGCGAGATTGACAGAAACCAGATTATCACCTTTTTGAACAATTTGGCTTCTTTGCCGGCAGAACAACGTGCACAGTTTGAAGCGTTCGAGCGCTCACTGGCTCCTGCACGTCTCAGACAAAAGTATTCTCACCTGATGTTGTATTCAACTTTTGCCACCAAGCAAGAAGCCCAAACATACTATCACGACATCAACAATCGCCGTACAATCAAATTTTTGTACGTGCCTTTTACTTCCATCCCGGACTCTGCCATCAAATACACAGAAAGCGACTTGCAGGCTTTCCTGAACGCCAATCAGTCTAAATATAAGCGCAAGGAAAACCGTGCGATAGAGTATGTAACCTTCCCGTTCAAGCCTTCATCCAAAGATACGGCGGCAATCAAAGCACAGGTGATGCGCTTGAAAGAAGAAATGGCTGCACTACCTGAGTCCGATTTGGAAGTATTTGTTACCAACAATTCCGATTTCGGAAACTCTTACCGCGACTTCAAACCCGCAGACATTCCCGAAGAAATTCCGGCTGACAGCCTTAAAGTGGGTGCTGTGGTTGGCCCATACCTGAAAAATGGTTTCTATGTGGTATATCGCATCGTGAAATCAGGTCAGGATTCAGTGAGCTCTGCAAAGGCAAGCCATATCCTGTTCCGCTTCGGCGATGATAAAAATAAGGCCAAAGAGGAAGCCGAAAAGATTTTGGCACAACTGAAAAGCGGTGCAGACTTTGCTTTCATGGCCAACATGTACAGCCAAGACCCGGGCAGCCAATCACGCGGCGGTAACTTGGGCTGGTTTACCGAGAAGCAAATGGTAGAACCTTTTGAGAAAGCCGTAATGAATGCTACCAAAACAGGTCTGATTCCTAACTTGGTTGAAACAGAATACGGCTATCACATCATCAATGTTACAGGTTTGAAAACCCGTACAAAATATACCATTGCAGCCATTGCAAAAGAACTGTTGCCAAGCGAGGCTACCAAAAATGAGGCCTTTATGAAAGCAGGTGAATTTGCAAAAGCTAAAACCGCGAAAGAATACACCGAAAAAGTAATTGCTGCCAAAGATTTGATTAGCATTCAGGCACTTACCATTCCGGAAGATGCGCGCAGCATCAATAACCTAACAAGCCCTAAAGTAAAAGAAATTGTACGTTGGGCTTATGCCGATGAGCGCAACATCGGCGACGTTTCCGAAGTGTTTGAGTTAGAAGACCAATATTTGGTAGCCATGCTCCGCGGTGGTTCAGAAGAAGGTGATGCCAGAGTAGAAGACGTACGCGAGCAATTAATTACCGACTATCGCAAAGAGAAAAAAGCGGAAATGATTCGCGAGAAACTCTCTAAATTGAAAGGCAACACTCTGGAAGAACTTGCGAAAGGTTACGGTGCAGGTGCTGAAATTATTGAGCAACCCGACGTAACACCTCTTACATCTGGTATCCGTCAGGCTAACTATGCGCCTAATGTGGTAGGAGCGACTTATGCACTGAAAAAAGGTGAGCGTTCAAAAATCGTGAAAGATGACTATGGCATGTTCATTATTGAGGTTACACAAGTTGATGATGCCAGCGAACTTGCAGACTACGCCACCTACAAGAATCAGATTGAAGAGCGCCGCAGGTTGCAAACCGAAGACAATATCATTAAAGCCATTAAGAAGTTGGCAAAAGTGAAAGATAACACTGCCCGTTATTTTTAATAGCTTTTCAGGCAATTTAAAATTACAGCCCCAACTTTTGGTTGGGGCTTTTTTTTTATCTATCTTAGGCCAATTTTTAATAATTTGGCAAAACTTAGTGTTGAACAATAAAAAAATGTTAGTAAGACAACTTTTTTGCCGCACATTTCTCAATAATTGCATATGAATATTGAACGTTTGGAAAATTGGGGTATGCCTTCAACGGTTGAAACAGACGTAGCGGTGGCATCCCGAAAGAAACCTTTTATTATTGCAGGGCCTTGCAGTGCCGAAACTCCCGAACAGTTGTTGGCTACTTGCAGAGGGCTGGCTAATACCGGCATCAATGCATTGCGTGCAGGTATCTGGAAGCCGCGTACCCGCCCCAACAGCTTTGAAGGAGTAGGAGAAGTAGGTTTGCAGTGGTTTAAAGAAGTTCGCGATGAATTAGGCATACCGATTGCCACAGAGGTAGCCACGGCAGCACATGTTGAGTTAGCATTAAAATATGGTGTAGATATTCTTTGGATAGGTGCGCGCAGTACGGTTAATCCTTTTACCGTACAGGAAATAGCAGATGCTTTGAGAGGAGTGGATATTCCTGTGATAGTAAAAAACCCCCTAAACCCCGATTTGGCACTGTGGATAGGCGGTATGGAGCGCATTGCCAATGCCGGTATTACCAAATTGGCAGCCATGCACAGAGGATTCTCAACCTTTGAGAAAACCAAATACCGCAACATCCCCATGTGGCAAATGGCCATAGAGTTGCGCAGCCAAATGCCTGAACTGCCTATTTTCTTTGACCCCAGCCATACCGGAGGCAAGCGGGAGTTTATTTACCCGCTTTCGCAAAAAGCCCTTGATTTGGACTATGACGGCTTGATGATTGAGTCGCACATAGACCCCGATAACGCATGGAGCGATGCTTCGCAGCAGGTAACGCCGGAGCGGTTTGCCGAAATCCTTAGCGAACTGAAAATCAGGGAAGTAACATCTGACAATACAGAGTTTCAAAGCGTCTTGGAGGAACTACGCAACAAACTGGATTTAATTGACCGTGAAATTGTGGAGCTGCTTGCATCGCGCATGAACATCGTTGAAAAATTAGGGACTTACAAACGCGAAAACAACGTGGCTGTATTTCAGGTGGACAGATGGATTAAAGTATTTCAGTCACGGCCTGAATGGGGCGAAAAGATGGGCTTAAATAAGGATTTTATAGGCCATATTTTCAAACTCATTCACGATGAGTCCATTCGCATTCAGACCGCCAAAATTAGCGACTAATCAACACCGCTTTTTATTGCCTCCGCCGCTCAAAGACAATTTGGGCGGCATTTCTTTTTTATCAATCTTTGCTCCCTGTTTTTACGTATGGCATACATATGGCTATTTGAGTAATCGATTAAATTTTTTGCTATGAAAAAGTTGTTTGGGCTGATTGTGCTTTTCCTTATCACAGGAGCAGGCCTACGTGCGCAGAACTTCTCAAAAGATATGTGGCACGATGGAGAAGTGGATTTGTTTTCCGGCGAAACTATCAGGGGAAAAATCAAGTACGATTTGGACAATAACTCCTTGCAGGTAACTACGGGAGGAACGGTGCGTTCTTTCAGCTCCTATCAAGTGGAATCTTTCCAGATTTTTGACGATTTACAAAAAACGCCACGTTCGTTTTACACCTTGCCTTACAAAAAAGCCGGTAATTATGACAGCCCGGTTTTTTTTGAGTTGTTATACGAAGGAACCAAACTAACTTTGCTTAACCGAGAGGTGTTCATTCAGCGCGCCATCGGTGCGCCTAATCCTTGGGGGTGGGGGTGGTGGGGGCCTCGAATGGGTATGGGTACTACCGTTGTGCAGTTAGACAGCTACTATGTGCTGGATATGGCAAAAGAGCAGGTAATAAAGCCGGGCGACCAACGAACCGACTGGCTGCCACTGATGAAAGACTTCCGCGACGAGATGAGTGAGTTTATGCGGGCTAACAAACTTTCCGTTACCGAGCGGAAAGATGTTTTGAAAATTATGGCTCACTACGACGAACTTGTTAAAACTGCCTCCAACAAATAGTGCAGGGTGAAGGCAAGAAAAAAAACATAAATCATATTGATATATGAAAATATGTTTATATATTTGCACTGTTATTCATTTATACAGCTATGGACATAGAAACGATTGCGTTGCGAATTGATACGGAAAAACTGGAACGGGCTGCTTTTGTGCTGAAGGCTGTGGCGCATCCGGTACGTATTGCAATTATAGATTTATTAGACCAGTGTGGCCGCCTGAATGTGAGCGAGTTGCAAAATAAGTTAGAGATAGAGCAGGCTTTGTTGTCGCACCACCTGACTAACATGCGCGACCGCGGCATTCTCACTGCCGAGCGCGAAGGTAAATGTATTTACTACTCACTGACCGATACAACCATCACCAATATTATCCACTGTATCAACAGTTGCACACGATTTTAATTATCTGAAAAACTGACGTAAGTCATTTTTTATCAGCTTTAATTTTTTGACTTTTACTTTTAGTTGATTCATTTTTTTAAACTATACAAACCATGAAAATCGAGCAATTGTACACAGGTTGTCTGGCTGAGGCAGCCTATTTTATCGAGTCAGCCGGCGAGGCTGCTGTGATTGACCCCATCCGTGAAACTGAGCCTTACATAAAGTTGGCACAGGAACGCGGTGTTAAAATCAAGTACATTTTTGAAACGCATTTCCATGCCGATTTCGTATCCGGCCACTTGGATTTGTCGCACGCCACAGGAGCGCCTATCGTATTCGGCCCTACTGCGAAGGCACAGTTTGACTATATTGAAGCCAAAGACGGTGAAATTTTTGAAATAGGCGATGTTACACTGAAAGTGCTGCATACGCCCGGACATACGCCGGAATCCATGTGTTTGCTGCTCTACGATGAAAACGGTAAGGAACATGCCGTATTCACAGGCGATACACTGTTTGTGGGTGATGTAGGTCGTCCTGACTTGCTGGACGGTGTTATTATCTCCAAAGAAGAGCAGGTAAGCAACCTGTACGATAGCTTGAACAAGAAAATCAAAACTCTGCCTGATGATGTAATTGTATATCCCGGACATGGCCCGGGTTCACTTTGCGGCAAAAGCATCGGCAAAGAAACTCAGTCCACCATTGGCAGAGAGAAAATGTTTAACTACGCGTTGCAACCGATGACGCGTGAAGAATTTACCCAAATTATTCTGGCAGACCAGTTGCCTGCACCTCAATACTTCGTTAAAAATGCCATCATTAACCGAACCGGTTATGAGTCAATTGACGAGGTGTTAGGTCGCAACGTACAGCCGTTGGGTGTTACATCGGTAGAATTAGAAATAGAAACCGGTGCGTTGGTATTAGACACCCGCAACTCCGATGTGTTTGCAATAGGCCATATCCCTAATTCGCTGCAAATAGCGCTGGATGGTTCTTTTGCCGTATGGGTGGGTACACTCATTACCGATATCAAACAACGGATTGTAGTAGTAGCCGACAAAGGCCGTGAGCGCGAAACCATTCTGCGTTTGGCACGCGTAGGCTACGAAAATGTTGCCGGTTATCTGGAAGGTGGTTTTGATGCATGGCGCGAAGCAGATATGCCTGTGGCCACTACCGAAGTGATTACTGCCGAAGAATTAGAGCGAATTTTTGATGCCGCCACTACAAAAATTTTGGACGTGCGCCGCACCAACGAGTACAAAGGCGGTCATTTGCCTAACGCCATCAACATCCCGCTGCGCGACTTAGAAAAGAATCTGCACCAGTTGAATCCGAAGGAACGCTACTTTGTGCATTGCGCCGGAGGTTATCGCTCTATGATTGCGGCTTCTATTCTGGCACGCAATGGCTATAACAAAGTGGTGAATGTGAATGGAGGCATGGAGGCTATTGCAAAAACCCATCTGCCTGTACTCTCAGAAACACAGATGGCATAGACAGTAACTCAAAAACTGAGGCGGTTTTTAAGTGCCGCCTTAGTTTTTTAAAAAAAACATTTTTATATATAAATATATGTTTGTACATTAGCTGCTACACACCAGTAACATATAATCAGTATGAAAGCCAATCTCAAATCACACTATCAGGTATTAATTGCCGGTGGAGGCAATGGAGGAATATCGGTGGCTGCACAGCTATTGCGCAAACAGTCTAATTTGGATATTGCCATTATTGAGCCTTCCGATAAGCACTATTATCAGCCTGCATGGACTCTTGTAGGCGGCGGAGATTTTGATATTAATGATACAGTTCGCAATGAAGCCGATTTTATTCCCAAAAATGCGGCATGGATAAAAGATAAGGTTGCACAATTTGTACCCGACGAAAACAAGGTCATACTGGCCGGTGGCGATGCGGTTACTTACGATTGGTTAGTAGTTTCTATCGGCATACAACTCAATTGGTCTGCTATTAAAGGGTTGGAAGGCAACTTGGGTAAAAATGGCATTACTTCCAATTATCTCTTCAATGTTGCTCCTTACACGTTTGAGTGTATCAAAAACTTTAAAGGCGGGAAAGCAATTTTTACCAATCCGAGTACACCTGTTAAATGCGGAGGCGCGCCTCAAAAAATTATGTACTTGGCTGCCGATTATTTCCGCAAGCATGGTATATTAGATAAGGCCGATATTCATTTTTACTCCGGTGGCGGTGTAATTTTCGGTGTAAAAAAATATGCTGAAACACTTAACAAAGTTATTCAGCGATACGGTATCAAAACGCACTTCAAGCACAATTTGGTAGAGATTCGCGCCGATGAGAAGAAGGCGATTTTTGAAACCGAGCAAGACGGTCAAAAAGTACAAGTAGTTGAAAACTACGAGTTTATACATGTAACTCCGCCACAGTCTGCACCGGATGTAATTCGTACAAGTCCGTTGGCAGTACCCGACTCTCCGGGAGGATGGTTGGATGTGGACAAAGGTACTTTGAGGCACAACCGATACAAAAACGTATTCGGAATTGGCGATAATACAAGCACGCCCAATGCCAAAACAGGTGCCGCCATTCGCAAACAAGCTCCTGTTTTAGTTGAAAATTTATACCGCAGTATTACAGGGCAACAAATGGATGCCATGTACAACGGTTATGGCTCCTGTCCGTTGGTTACAGGCTACGGCAAATTAGTGTTGGCAGAGTTTGACTACAACAACGAGCCTATCGAAACATTTCCCTTTGACCAAGGAGAAGAACGCTGGACAATGTATCAACTCAAAAAGCGCGTATTGCCGTGGCTGTACTGGAATAAAATCCTGAAAGGAACAGCTTAATTTTTTGATATGTTAATCAAGTATAAAAAATGGTTGCTTGCTTCGGCAGGTATTTTGGTAGGTGGCATTGCCGGATGGGCATTCTGGTACTACATCGGTTGTGAAAGCGGCACCTGCCCGATTACTTCCAATCCGTATCGCAGCATGGCATACGGTGCAGTGATGGGTCTGTTACTGTTTTGGCCGGAGCGAAGCGAGTAAAACGCTGCTGTTTTGTAATTGCAAAAAGACCTGATGTCTCTGAAAAGAGGTGTCGGGTCTTTCTTATGTAGGCGTATTTGAAAAATTTTTATGTAGGCCGCTGAAAAACAGTTTTTAAAATCTGATATTTTACCGGTGAATGTCAATTTTGCACGTAAAAACTACTAAATCAGTCGGATACCAATCATCATGATGTCATCAAGTTGTTTTTGCATGGTTTGCTCCTGCCAGTCTTGCAGTTTTTCAATAAAAATATCCTTTTGCTCGGCCATAGGGCGGCTGTGAATTTCAAGTATTAACTCCCTCAGGCGGCGAATACCAAATCGCTTGTTTTTAGGGCCGCCAAACTGGTCTTGATAGCCATCGGAGAAGAGGTAGCACTCCAACGGTTGTTCAAAAGAAAAGTAATGATTGGTAAATGCAGAGGTAGCCATATCATCGCCCCCGATACTGATTAAATCGCCTTTGATATAATGTAATTCACCGTTTTGTACAATGATAATCGGGCTTTTAGCACCTGCAAAAACCAATTGCTTGCGTGCTTTATCTATACGTATCAGCGCAATATCCATCCCGTCTTTATTGAGAGTTTCGCGCTGTTTGAGCACTTTTTGAATAGCCAAGCGCATTTCCGCTAAAATAGCATCGGGCGTAAGAACACCGTGTTCTACAACAGCCTGCTCCAACAAGTTATTGCCAATCATACTCATGAAAGCACCCGGTACGCCGTGCCCTGTGCAATCGGCAGAGGCTATGAATATATACCCGTCTTTTTCCTGCAACCAATAGAAATCACCACTGACAATATCGCGCGGTTGGTATAATACAAAATGCTCGGGTAGTGTTTCAGCCAGTGTTTCATTGAGCGGTAAGATAGCTTGCTGGATTCGCTGCGCATAGCGAATGGAATCGGTAATCATGCGGTTTTTGGTTTCCAGCTCGCTGTTTTGTACAGCAATAAAGTCGCGTTGTGCCAAAATTTCCTCCTGCTGCGAAAGCAGTTCGGCTTGTGCAATTTCAAGGCTTTGATTTTTTTCGTCTAACTGTTGCAGTGTCTTTTTTAATGCCAAACTGTTAATAAAATTGCTTTTTAGGATATAGTAGCGAAAGATAGAGATGGAAAAAGAAACCAAACCCACCACAAAAAAGCCCGGAAACTCACTTGAAACAAAGAAATCGAGTAAGGGCTTGTCGCAAAAAGCAATGAAAAATGTAATGTTGATAAAAATAATGAAAGCGAAATTGACAATAAATATTACAGGGTAAAGAATCGTCATAACTGCCGCAGCAATGAAACAGATGATATTGGACACTAAGTAGGGCACCCAGTCCACACAATTGGGGCGATAGGCTGCCGAAGTAAACAGAGCTACTGCAATTACCTCAAAAACAATCTCGTGCCGAAATTTAAAAATGCGCTGTAACGCAATAGTGGCCAGAATTACGGGAGTAGGAAACAACATCATGAACCACCAAAGCGATTCGTTGTCTTTGGGAATATGCAACTGCGACAAAATACCGGTAGGGTAGAAGAGTGCAGCCACGAGCCCGCCCCAAATCGCATACCAAGTGCCGATGCGTTTATATTCTTTTTGCCATTCGGGTTCAAATTCGCTTAGGTTCAGGTACTTAGGCAGTAGAAATTTCATTGAACAATAGTTGCCTGTTAAAAATTTGGATAGACGTATTGATTAAAAATTTGACTAATTTCTTGTCTGATTTGTTTGTTGCGTATTTTGCCAAGCATGTAATCGTAATCCTCCCTGATGTTGATTACATAGTCAGGGTTTGTATTGGGTTGTGCATCGGGCACCCATACGGTATGGATAGTAAACCCGAAGGACATATCGGGGTGGTTTAATTTGCAAACAGGCCCTTTGGCGAGGGCTGTGGCATCAAAAATCCAGATTTCAGGTTGGTAATCGTATGTGCCATCCGAAAGCGGATAGCCTACGGAAACCGTTGTCAGTATGTAACCATCTTTGTAGGGTGGTATATCGCTGCGAGGTTCGCTGCGAGGTACAAACTGCAATGACCAGAAGTAGGTTTCTTTGTCAAATGTGTAAAAATCATCTACTGTCATTCCTGCGGTTTCCAGACAAAAGAGGGTGTACTGCGAGCCTTGGCGCGTGGCTTCCAAAACCTCCGGTACAGGCACTTTGCGGTTGCGTTTGGGGTCGTCGTACAGGTTGCGAATAAATACGGTAAGCATATCGGGGCGGAGGCCGTAGCTCTGCCAGTACATATGCGTAATATCGTCTGTTGTGTTATCCGCCGAGCACATATCGCGGTGGGTGTATAAACCAATACCCCACGTGTGTGCTTCGCGGTTATTGGTATTGTAATAATATTTGCTGTGGTCGGCGAGGTAAGTTCCGTTCTTGGCATCCATTACTATGCGGCCTACTTGACCTACGTCCATTGCGCCTACGGCCAGCAACCCTACTTTGTCTTTGCGAATCGGTTGCTGCGGATTAACAGCCTCGCGGTCGTAGGAGCGAATCCATTCGGCAGGGCAGGCAGAGCAGTTATGTGCCGAAAACATGGTAATAATGCCATAAGGATTTTTATAGTTCACCGAAAAGTGAACGGTTTCTATCGGAATGACAATTTTTTTTGCCTTCACATGTTTTACATCGGGGCGCAGGTCTGCCCGATGCACCAGATAAATATCGGTTGAGTCTTGCTGTACGCCACTGGTGAGTTTGCGCATAAACGCATCTATATCTTCCTTGTCGGGAAACACGTTGTACAGCATCACATCCAAGCTAAACTTAAAAGCGGCATCAATCAGGATGATATAATCCTCGCTGAAGCCGATTTGGTGCATATTTTGGTCAATGAGCAAGCCGTTGCCGTCTTGGTCTGTAACTTCCCATTGCTGCATGGCGCCTTGCCCGTTCCATCTCATCAGATAAACTGCGTTTTTATTGCTGATGGACGAATCTATTTTGCCTAAAATTTTGGCTTTCAGCCAGTTCCATATTTTCTCCCAAACAGAATTTTGCGGAATGTATTTGTTTTCCAGTCCGCGGATAAATCCGGCCGCGCGGGTAAGAAAATCTTCGCGCGAGAGGTTTTCTTTTTCCACTATCCGCATAAAGTTGCGGATGCGCTCTTCCAATCCGTCGGGGTCGGTTTCCAGCCAACTAAAAATGGTCGTGGAAGCCATCAGTGCTTCATCGGTTTTGGTAAAGTTTACCGTAAACAACTCGCGGGTGCGCGGGTCAAATACAGGGTGTGCCGTTGTCAGCACCATGGCAAAAGGTTGGCGCATGAAAGGCGGCGTTCCGCCACGCCATTCTTTATTAGCGCCAATGGGTGTAATTAGGTTGAGGGTATGCGGGTCAAACTCAAAGGGGCGGCCTGCATCAAAAGTAGCCAGCAGGCGTGTGTGCTTATCATTGCCGAATTTGACAGGCTGAACGGCAGTGTTAATCTGATTTCGCGTTCCCATTTTAATGGAAATGCGCGCCAGCCCTAAATTCATGAAACCGTATTTTTTGTGCCAAACCGTGCCGCGCATCGTTGCTTCGTCGGCGTAATAGCAGGGAGTGCGCATCAGCCCCGTACTCAGCAGTACCTGACCTTTTTTTGTTAAATCAAATTTAAGAATTAAACCATCGCCGTTGATAACAGGTGTGCTGTATTCCTGCGCAATGCTGCCGTCCGAGTAGCGCTCCGTATAGGGAAGGCCGTTGGTATTAACCGTTCCCACGGCAGAGTTAATGAATACAAAGCCTTGTAAATCAGTAGGAACAGTTCCCTCTTTAACATCTAATGCGATTTGATTCAACTCTTTGCGGCTGGCAGCAAGCAGGGGGCGCGGAGACATAATTAGCTTGTTTGCTCAAATTTAAACGAATTGCGGGAATCTTGCATATATGAAATAAAGTTAGTACTATTACGCATAAATACATGTTTATATGAAAATATGTTTAAAGTGCAGGTCTGTATAACAATTCTAACCATTTATTCCTTGCTGATTTTTTCACCTGCCCATGCGCAGCTACATATGAACTGGTGGACAAGGTTGTCAATTACAACGCCCGTTAGTTCTGTTTTCTATACAGAGTTGGAAGGTCAGATTCGCCGTCAGAACAATTATTTTTCCGAATCGGGTTGGAATCCGACAACGGCACACTTAACCCACAGCCTTCGCTTGTTCGTTCATTACAGACCATCTGCTAAGTTTTCGGCAAGTATTTCACCGTTTACTTGGTTTGCATCAAGTCCCGTTATTGTTGCTCCTTCCGATGCAGAGGCACCATTGCAGCACGAAATTCGCCCGTCCATACTGGCTGAGTGGCAGCCGACACTTACGAACAAGTTATCGGCAGCAGCGCGTACATGGGTAGAATACCGCGATTTTCAGGGAACCCCCAATGACCTGGTGCGATTCAGGCAGCGGTTGGGGGTGCGTTACCGCATGGCTGATAAATGGCAACTTTTTATGGCCAATGAATTGCTGCTGCACGTATATGGTGCAGAAAAAAATCAGTTGTATGACCATAATCGCTTGATTTTCAATATTAATTATAAGCCCAATCCAAAATGGCGGATTGAGTTGGGTTACATGTATGCCAACCGATTGTTGCGCAATCGGATGCAATACATTGATGAAAGTAACCTTATTACACATTTCTATTACACACTGCCTAAGAAAAACTAATCACCATCTTTAAATAATGACAATGAAAAAGCAACATGAACGCAGGGATTTCCTCAAACAATTAAGTGCAATAAGTATTGGCGGCGCAACGTTTTCCGCGCTGCCTTTCAGTGCAGAGGCTCATCGGGAAGAAAAGCCGCAAGAAACTCAAAATCAGAACTTTACTATCAATTTATTGCAAACTACCGACGTGCATTGCCAACTGCACGCACACGACGAACTGTTCTGGGAAAACGGGAAAGCCGTTTTTCGCAAAGCAGGCGGTTATGCACACATGGCAACCTACTTGAATGAGTTTCGCAAAAAAAATCCGTACACTTTTTTAGTTGATACGGGTGATATGTTTCAGGGTAGTGAGCTTTCGGTTAAAACCAAGGGCAAAGCGTTGGTTCCTATCCTGAATCAACTGAACTACGACCTGTATCTGCCGGGCAACTGGGAAGTGGTGTATTACAAAAAAACAATGCAGCAACTGCTCGGCTCGCTCAATGCACCGAAGGTTTGTACTAATATGTACCACGACCTCGGCGACGGCAAAAAGGGTGAGTTGATTTTCCAACCTTACCATATTTGGCATGTAAACGGCATTAAAATCGGTTTTATCGGTTATACCGACCCGCTGGTACCGATTCGCCAATCTCCCAATTACAGTAAGGGGATTATTTATACACAGCCCGAAGAAAATATTGCCTATTATGTAGATGTATTGCGCAATCAGGAGCAATGCCATTTTGTCATTTTGCTTTCGCACTTGGGGCTTTCGCAGCAAATTCACTTGGCCAACCTGCCCGTTTGCGAAGGAGTGGACTATATTTTCGGCGGCGATACACACGAGCGCGTGCGCACACCGATTGTCTGCAAATATGCCAAAGTGGTAGAACCGGGGGCGTTTGGTTCTTTTGTAGGTAAGCTGGAATTGACCGTACAGAACGGCAAAATCGTAAAAGACGAATACGAATTAGTGGAAATCAGCAGCACACGCTACAAGCCCGACAAGGCAATGGAAGCGCTGATAGCAGAAAATGAGCATCCGTTTTTGGAAGACTTGCAAACCATTATCGGCTACAGCACGCTGCCGCTTTATCGCTATTTCGTTATTGAAAATACGATTGACACCATGATTCTGGATGCGCTGTACTGGAAGTTGCAGAAAGAATACAACGTAGATGTGGTGCTTTCCAACGGTTTCCGATTCTGCTCGCCGCGGGCTACTCCCGACAAAACAGGCAATATTCCGATTAACAGCGCCTTCTTGTACGAGATGTTGCCGGTGGACAGCACAGTGCGCGTGGCGCAGGCAACAGGCAGGCAAATCAGTGAATGGCTGGAAAAAGAGTTGAACAACGTGTTTGCCAAAAATGCTGCCGAACGCTTTGGCGGATGGGTAGTGAAATTTAAAGGCATGAAAATCACTTTCAACGCGCATGGTGAAAAAGGACAGCGGGTGCAAAGTGTTCTTATCAACAACGAGCCGTTAAACCCCGATAAGACCTATACACTCTGCGCCTGTGAACGCGACGGCGACCCCGAAGATGTACTTTGCCGCATGAAAGGTGTTAAAAATATGAAAAATACACCTTTCACGCTACACATGGTCATGAAGGATTATCTGAAAGCCAACAGCCCTGTAACGCCTAAACCTGCTGTTTCTGCTAAGGCTTTGGATGTGCCGCAGGATTTGCTCACACAGGTGCGCGGAGTAGATTACCAGTTTCAATAAGTCGTAAATTATTCAAAATCAAGCATTTAAACCTAATGGGTCTTAAAGACCCGTTGGGTTTTTTATAAGTTGGGAGAGCATTTTAAAACACACTTACAAATTTTTCAACCGCAAAGTCGCTGAGTTTTACACAATCGCGCTATTTTCTTACCCAACGCGAATTATTTGCTATTCAATTGAAAATCAGTGCGTTTTGCGCAAAAAAATCAAAACGACACCGCTTGCACGAAAATGTGATTCCGTGAATTGCATTTTTCCGATGCGGGTAAATTTGTAGGACAAGGCACGTATTGTCCCTCTATGGATAACATAGAGCTAAATTAAATTTTTTCAAGATTCTATCGCGAAAAAAATTCGCGTTACCCAATCATCCGATATTCCAGATTCAAATCAGCTAATTTTTGCAAAAACTCGTTGCCCGGGTTGATTTTATACCTGCGCGATACGCTTTCAACGTTCATGTTTTGTATTGGGTCAAAAACGGCTACTCGCAGCTCGCAAGTGCCCGCATGTTGCTGAACGGCTTGCTGCAAGGCATTGAGCATATCGGCGGAAATCTGTTGTACGTTGATGCGCAGTTCTAACTTGCGAATCATTTTTTCGCGGATATCTGCCAGCAGTTGAATTTGCGTCGGGCGAAATTCCCATACGCCAATTTGTCCGTAGCGCTCCTGTACTTTGCCTTTCAGGAAAAGAAACTGCCCCAACGAAAGCATGTAGCTGTGTTTCAGGTAATCTTCGCCAAAGAGGGCAAATTCCAGCGAGCCTTGATAGTCTTCGATGGTAAAAATGCCGAAAGGCTTGCCGTTTTTGCCTACGCGATTGTTTACGTTGGCAACAATGCCTGCAATTTTTATTTCTTGGCCTTTGAAATTTTCAATTTCGGTAACGGCACAGGTGCAGAAATTCTTGATGTCTTCGCGGAACTGGTCTAACGGATGACCGGAGAGATAAAAACCGACTACTTCTTTCTCAAATTTGAGTTTAATTAAATCCGTCCATGGCTCGCAAGGCGGCAATTTGGGTTTAGCCACCGTGCCGCCGCCACCGCCGCCAAAAAGGGAGGCTTGCAGCGAAAGTTTTTCGCTTTGTGCGGCATTGCCGTAGCGGATAATTTTTTCAATACCGGAACTGTCGCCTTCGGGCGTATGGAAATACTGCGCGCGGTGAATATCGGTAAAGCAGTCAAAACTTCCGCCGTAGGCAAGGCTTTCAAAGGTCTTTTTATTGACTGTGCGCAGGTTGATGCGTTCAGCAAAATCCCAGATGCTACTGAATGTGCCTTTTTCTTCGCGCTCCTGAATGATGCTATCCACGGCTGCCTCGCCCGCACCTTTAATGGCACCCAATCCGAAGCGGATTTGTCCTTTTTTGTTTACGTCGAAAGTGGCGGACGATTCGTTCACGTCGGGGCCTAATACGGTGAGCCCCATGCGTTTACATTCTTCAAGGAAGAAACTGATTTTGTCAATATCGCCCATGGAATGGGTCAACACCGATGCCATGTACTCGGCGGGATAGTTGGCTTTGAGATAGCCTGTTTGGTAAGCCACCACAGAGTAGGCCGCAGAGTGAGAACGGTTAAATCCGTACTCGGCAAATTTTTCCATGATGCCGAAAATTTCTTCGGCTTTATTTTGCGGAATGTTGTGCAGTTGTTTGGCTCCGGCAACAAATTTGTCTTTTTCCTTTGCCATTTTTTCCTTATCCTTTTTACCCATCGCACGGCGCAGCAAATCCGCGCCGCCGAGCGAGTAGCCGGCCAGAATCTGAGCAGTTTGCATAATCTGCTCCTGATAAACCATGATGCCGAACGTATAGCCAAGGATAGGCTCCAACAGCGGATGCGGAAACTCCACCTGTTCGCGGCCGTGCTTGCGGGCAATGTAGTTCGGGATGAACTGCATCGGCCCCGGACGGTAAAGGGCGTTCATCGCAATCAGGTCTTCTATGTTGGTGGGTTTCAGTTCTTTGAGGTACATCCGCATACCTTCGGATTCAAACTGGAAAGTACCTATGGTTTCGCCGCGCTGATAGAGTTCAAAAGTTTTGGGGTCGTCGTAAGGAATGCGGTCTATGTCAATTTCTTTGCCATGATTTTTCTTGATGAGTTTGATGGCATCTTGAATGATGGTCAGGGTTTTTAAGCCCAAAAAGTCCATTTTAAGCATCCCCGCATCTTCAATTACCTTGCCGTCAAACTGGGTAACGAGCAGGTCGGAGTCTTTGGCAACGCAAACGGGTATATAGTCTGTCAAATCTGCCGGCGCGATGATAACGCCTGCCGCATGGATGCCCGTATTGCGCACCGAACCTTCCAAGATTTCGGCACTTTTCAGAATTTCGGCGCGGAGGTCGTTGCCCTTGCGAATGGCTGCCAATTCGGGCACTTCTTCGTAGGCTTTGGCCAGTGTGGTGCCGGGCTTTTCGGGAATCAGCTTGGCTAACTGGTTGGTTTCCTCCAACGGGAAATCCAGCACGCGGCCTACGTCTTTCACCGACATTTTGGCCGCCATGCTGCCGTAGGTGATAATTTGTGCCACTTGATTTCTGCCGTATTTGTCCACCACATAGTCAATAACGCGCTGACGGCCTACGTCGTCAAAGTCCACGTCAATATCGGGCATGGACACGCGCTCGGGATTTAGGAAACGCTCGAAAAGCAAATTGTACTTAATCGGGTCAATGTTGGTAATGCCGGTGCAGTAGGCCACAGCCGAGCCGGCAGCCGAACCGCGCCCCGGCCCAACAGCCACACCTAACTGCCGTGCGGCGGCAATAAAATCCTGCACAATGAGGAAGTAGCCCGGGAACCCCATTTTTTTGATAATTTCCAGCTCAAAGTTGAGGCGTTCCTCTATTTCCGACGTAATGGTTCCGTAGTTGCGTTTGGCGCCCAAAAAGGTGAGATGACGCAAGTAGTCGTCTTGGGTTTGAAAACCTTCGGGCAGCGGAAAGTTGGGCAGCAGAATGTCGCGCTTGAGCTTTAGCTTTTCAACTTTTTCTACAATTTCGTTGGTATTGTCCAGCGCTTGCGGCAAGTCGCCGAACAGTTGGTTCATTTCTGCCTGCGACTTGAAGAAAAATTCGTTATTGGGGAAGCCAAACCGAAAGCCTTTTCCATCGCCAACGGGGGTGGAGCGCTTTTCACCCGTGTTGATACACAGCAGAATATCGTGCGGGTCTGCATCTTTCTGGTCAATGTAGTGGCTGTCGTTGGTGGCAATAATTTTGAGGTTGTACTTTTTGGCAAAACCGATGAGGGTTTGGTTGACGTCCTCTTGGCTGATACCCGTTCCGTCTATGTCGTTGATGTGGTGGCGCTGCAACTCTATGTAATAGTCTTCGCCGAAAAGGTCAATCCACCACTGCAACAGCTTTTCGGCTGCCTCTGCCCCCTGATGAATGATGGCTTGCGGCACTTCCGCGCCAATGCAGCAGGAAGTAGCAATCAGACCTTTGTGGTATTTCTGAATCAGTTCCTTGTCTATGCGCGGGTATTTGCTGTACAAGCCCTCAATGAAGCCCAGCGAACACAGTTTGGAGAGGTTGCGATAGCCTTCGGGATTTTTGGCCAGCAGCAGTTGGTGAAAGCGAATGTCTTTGCTGCCTTTGCCAAACTCTTTTCGGTGGCGGTCTGCCACAAGGTAAAACTCACAGCCTACAATGGGTTTTATGCCGTGCTTATCGGCTTCCGCTACGAATTTGAAAGCCCCGAACATATTGCCGTGGTCGGTCAGGGCAACGGCTTTCATGCCGTCGGCAGCGGCTTTTTTCATCATGCCGGAAATGCTTGCTGCGCCGTCCAGCAGCGAAAATTGTGTGTGGCAGTGCAGGTGTGAGAAGGATTGCATAGGCAAATGCGGTGTGCAAAAAGTGTATGTACACAAAATTACGCTTTATTTGTGCCAATCGGAATCGGCAGTGCTTTTACTCCTCCTCATTTTCCGAAACATTGCGTTCTGCAAACGAGATTGCGGGGTCTAACATTTCGTCAATGATTTTTTGGAGGAAGGTTTCCACATAAGTATTAAAATCGCTTATCGTTTGCGGTTCGTCGTCCAGTTTGTAGGGCTGAAAACCTTCGTTGAGTTTTCGGAAAAAGTAGAAGCCCGATGTTATGTTGAAATCATTGACCAACTGTGCGGCTTTTGCCGATGTTTTGAAGGTTGATTGATTTTGCAAATGCTTGATTAGCAGGTATTTGTAAATCAGCAACTGCACTACCTTGCTCTTTTGCGGATTGATGAATAACTCTTCCAAATTGGCAGCCGTCAGGTCTGTTTGGCTGAAAGTACCTGTTTTGTAGTCCACTACCCGCAGTTGGTCGTTGCAAATATCAATGCGGTCGGCTGTGCCCTTCAATAATACGGGAACGGTTTCGCCGGTAGCGAGCAACTGAACGTTAAGCGGAGTGCGCAAATCGGTTTCTTGTGCGAGCAACTCAAAAGGCGCATTGTCTTTTTCCTTGTTAAGGAATTGTTCAATTAGCCAGCCGGCGATGTATTTGAGCAGGTAGTTTTTGCCCTTGTCTGTAATAATGCCGCCTTTGATACGTGTAATGGCATCATTGAGCAGTTGGTCAAGTTGTTCGGGGTTGTTGGCAAGTTCGGCGATGGCTTCGGGGGTAAGGGTTTTCTGTTCGTAGTTTTTGAACAGGTTTTCCAGTGTTTGGTGAACCATTGAGCCGAAAGTATGGTCCATCATATCCTCTTCCATCTCGTTGGGTTCGCCCAAAGCAAGGATATATCGCTGAAAAAATGCCAGCGGATTGTCTATGTAGAGGTTGATGGCAGAGGGCGGAATACCTTTCTGCAAATATTCCCGCACCATTGCCAGCACTGCGGGCGTTTTTTCTACCTGCAAAACAGCGGCTGCTTTTTCGGGCAAGTTGAGTTGCAAACGGTATTGACGCAGCGTGATATTGTCGTATTTGGCAAGTTCGGCTTCCAATTGCGTAATGTAGCGGCTTTTTTCGGTCGTATTGATGCCCCTGCCACCTACCGCATCTACATACACAAGCGTTACATGGCGCGCATGGTGCAGCAAACGGTAAAAAGTATAGGCATAGGTTGCGTCGTTTTCCGTGTGGGTGGGCATACCGAACCGCTTGCGGATATCCATCGGGATAACTGAGCCAAACTGTTTGCCCTTGGGCATGATGCCTTCGTTACAAGAAAGAATAATCAGTCGCTCAAAATCCAGCGTGCGGCTTTCCAGCATCCCCATCAATTGCAGCGGGCTAAGTGGCTCTCCGGTAAAGGGCACCACAGCCCCGCGAATGGTTTCATAGAGAAACTGCTGCAAGGTGCGGGCGCTGATTTGCTTTTTGTAGTCTCCCAATACGCTCTCTATGCGTTTGAGCAGGGTGAAAAACTGCAACAGAAACTCATTTTCCAGTACGTTGTTTTCCCCGTCAAACAGTTGGGAAAGAACTTCGCACAGGTCAAAAAGGGCTTGCAGCGCTGTATCGGCGCGGTTGTCCCACCAGCGAAAGACCGTTTGATAGAAGCTCGTTCCTTCGCCCCATGCCAGCAGGGTTTCCAGCGGCACATATACCAGATTTTCTTTCTGAATATGAATCAGGTGCTCTTGTACTTTGTCATAGTCCTGAGCGAATCGGGTGGAATATTGCAGGTAGGGGTGGCGAAGCAGTTTAAAAATATCCCGAAAATAGACCAAACGCTGCCCGTTTTCGTCGGTTGCAAAGTTTGCCTGCATGGCAAACAGGTTGTCTATGAGGCTGAAAAATGGCGTTTTGTCCATGGAAAGCCCCATGGTAATGTTCAGATACTCTTTGGCGGGCAGTTCCACCCCGTTGATTGCCGCGGTCGGCAGGGCATACAGCACAGGCATCAACATACTTTCATCGGGCAACAATATCCCTACATAGTTGATGGATTGTTTAAAGTCTGCAATGCCTTCGGCAAGTGAGGGGGCGGCTTGTATTTTTTCAAGTATGGCTTTTTGCAACAGGTCGCCGCAGAGTTTTGCCTGCGTAACCTTGTTGCTAACAGCAATCACATCAATCTTTTTGGGTTCTTCGGTCAGCGTTTTGCCCCATTCATAGGCCGATGGAATCAATCCTTCGTTTTTATGCCGCCGCAAATACAGACCTGCCTCATGGCGAGGCTGTGCGGCGATGTAAAACTCA
Organism: Rhodoflexus caldus; assembly: GCF_021206925.1. Lineage (NCBI taxonomy): Bacteria > Pseudomonadati > Bacteroidota > Cytophagia > Cytophagales > Thermoflexibacteraceae > Rhodoflexus > Rhodoflexus caldus. The sequence continues at coordinate 35,471 of NZ_JAJPRF010000017.1, forward strand.
TCGGTATCCCAATAGAACTCGGCAATGCCCAACCGCTTGAAGCGTTGAAAAATTTCCGTTTCGGCCGCCGCCAATTGGTTGAACCCTATGAAAAAGACTTTTTTCAGTTGCTGTTTTTCAGCAATTTGTTTGGCATTTTCTGCCACAATGCGGTAGGCCATACCCAGATAGGCGCTGCCTGCATCCAACAGTTTGCCCCGAAAATGGAAGTAAGTATTTTTCAGATATTGCCAAAATTGATAATAAGCCGATACCGTGCTGTTTTGTCCGATTTTCGCCTGTATGTAGGCGATGTCTTGCCCCAATTCTTCAGCCCATCGCTCAATAGCTTTGGCTTCCTCCACGTAGTCAAACAGTTTGTCAGCCTCTACCATATTTTTGTCAATTAAATCAAAATCGCGCAGCAGTGCAGCACCCAGCGGCGCGAATCTGTCTAAGTTATGGTTGGGGTCGGTATCAAAAAGTCGGTAGCTTTCATACAGCGAAAATAAAAGCGAAACATGGTCGGGGATGGTGAGTCCGGCGATGCGGGCTACAAAATCATCGGCGGCTAAAATTTCGGGCGCAAGGAACGAATGTGGAGCAACTTTTGCCAAATATTGCTTCATATACAGACATGCCCGACGCGTAGGAAGTATCAAATACCACGAAGTAAGTTCTTCCCAACCCCTTACAGAGATATGGTCTTCTAACAAACTATTGGCGACCTTTTCCAAAAATACCGACATAGGCGTAATGAAGCTCGCAACGAAATTATAAACATTCACCAGTAATATTTGCAGGTGTTTTGTTAGTTTGTCTATTTTCACTTAAAATTGAGAGACACAACCTAAATAACCAATCATTATTCATTCAAAACAGTGAAGAAAATGTTAGCAAAACTTACTAAACAGCTATGCTTTGCTTTGGGCATGGTGCTGCTGATGGCTGCCCAAGCAATGGCTCAAACAACCGTAACCGGTAAGGTAACGGATGCAGGCACGAAAGAAACACTTGCCGGCGTAAATATTAAAGTGAAAGACCGCGTGGTAGGTACTATCACCGATGGGAAAGGCAATTTCACACTGAAAGTAAACAGTGCGCCTCCGTTTACCTTGCAAGTATCTATTATAGGCTATCAGAGCAAAGAAGTTGAAGTTACTTCCGACGGTATGAACTTGGATATTGCGCTGAACGAGCAAACCATCATGGGGCAGGAAGTAGTGGTTTCCGCTTCCCGCGTGGAAGAGAGCGTACTGAAGTCGCCTGTTACCGTTGAGCGCATGGATATTATGCAAATCCGCGAAACACCGGCAGCCAACTTCTACGACGCTTTGCAAAATATGAAAGGCGTAGAAATGAGCACGCAGAGTTTGACCTTCCGCTCATTCAACACCCGTGGTTTCAATGCCAACGGCAACGTGCGCACGGTGCAAATGATTGACGGTATGGACAACCAAGCGCCCGGTTTGAACTTCCCCGTAGGTAACATTGTAGGTATCTCCGAGCTTGACCTCGAGACACTGGAACTGTTGCCCGGTGCAGCCTCTGCTCTCTACGGCCCGAACGCTATCAACGGTATCATTTTGATGAACTCCAAAAATCCGTTCCAGTATCAGGGGGCAAGTGCCTATGTACGCACAGGTTTGATGAGCGAGAAAAACCGTTTGAAACCCGGTACAGAAGATGCGCTGGGTGCAACAGGTATGGTTGATGCTGCCATCCGCTATGCCAAATCCATCAACGACAAATTGGCATTTAAAATAAACATAGGCTATTTGCGTGCCAACGACTGGCAAGCCTCCGATATCCGCGACCAGAGCTTGCTGAACGGTTTCAACGCTACCACAGGCAACCGCGCCAACAACCCGGGCTACAACGGCGTGAACACCTACGGCGACGAAAACAACGTAAACCTGTTTACTTCTCTGTTTGCCAATGGTCAACCGGGCACGGGTGCGGGCGGTACTTCGCCTTTCTTGGGTGCAATTGCCAGCTTCCGCTATCCTGCCGGAACGCCCGGCATTGGCGGTGCTTCGCTCACTCAACTGACAGGTCAAACACCTCAACAAATTTTTAATGCTATTATTCCGAATACATTCGTTTCACGTACCGGCTACAACGAGCGCGATTTGGCAGACTATACTACCAAGAGTGTGAAGTTTAACGGTGCGTTGCACTATCGCCTGAACGATAAGGTAGAAGCCATTTTGCAAGCCAACTTAGGTATGGGTACTACCGTTTATACAGGTGCTGACCGCTATTCGTTGAGCAACTTCACGCTGGCACAATACAAGGCCGAGGTGCGCGGTTCTAACTTTTATTTGCGCGCCTATACTACCCGTGAAAACTCAGGCGACTCTTATGCCATCGGTACATTGGGTTCAGGTATCAACGAAGCATGGAAACCAAGCACTACATGGTTCCCTCAATACTTCGGTGCATTCGGCGAGCGCGCCTTGGGTGCTTATGCCACCACTTTTGCAGGTGCTTTAGCACAGGGACAAACCCCTGCTGCTGCCGCTGCCGCTGCTGCCGCTGCTGCTCAAGCAGGTTTCAACACCTTCCATCAGCAAGCACGTGCCATAGCCGACCAAGGACGCTTCCTGCCCGGCTCGGCAGAGTTCCAACGCGCATCTGAAGCTGTTCGCAGCCGTCCTATTCCGGGCAATGCACAAGGCGTAGGTGCACGCTTTACCGACAAAACCAGCCTGTACCACTTCGAGGGTATGTACAACTTCTCTAATCAGATTAAGTTTGCCGAAATCATCGTAGGTGCCAATTACCGCATATATGCGCTCAACTCCGAGGGAACACTCTTTGCACGCCAAGATGACGGCAGCGAATTTAACATCAACGAATACGGCGGTTATGTACAGGCTTCCAAAAAACTATTTGAAGACCGTTTGAAATTAAGCGGCTCACTGCGCTACGATAAGAACCAAAATTTCAAGGGACAAGTGAACCCGCGTGCTTCTGCTGTATTGACAGTTGCCAAAGACCACAACATCCGCGCTTCTTATCAGACAGGTTTCCGTATTCCGACTACGCAGAACCAATATATTGACCTGTTGACTCCGCAAGCCCGATTGGTAGGTGGTCTGCCGCTGTTCCGCGAGCGCTATAACATGATTAACAACCCTGTTTATACGCTGCAATCTGTACAGGCATTCGGTGCTGCTTTGCAACGTGGTGTAGCTCCTGCCGAAGCTGCTCGCCTGCTGCAACAGTTCCAGTTCCGCGACTTCCAGCCTGAGCGTGTGCGTTCATTTGAATTTGGTTATAAGAGCTTGATTGCCAATAAATTGTCTATTGACGCTTATTATTACAACAGCACATTCCTGAACTTTGACGGTGGTGCAGTAGTTGTACAATCAAGAACCCCGCTGCCTGCCGGTGCATTACCGCTGACACTGTTGAGCGCCGACACCCGCAATGTTTACAGCTTCCCTGTAAACAGCGACCAGCAACTGACCAACCACGGTTGGGCATTGGGTGTAGACTATGCACTGCCTAAAGGTTTCGCTGTTGGCGGTAACGTTTCTTACAACGAACTGCTGAATACAGACAAACTGCCTGCAGGCTTTGAAACATCTTTCAACACACCTAAGTATCGCTATAACCTGTCGCTTTCTAACCGCAACTGGATTAAGAACGTGAGCTTCAGCGTAAACTACCGCTGGCAAGACCAGTTTGTATGGCAAAGCTCTTTCGTAGGCCCTGCCATCCGTGGTGCGAGCCAAAGCATTGTGCCTGCGTTCAGCACATTAGATGCACAGGTAAGCCTGAAAATACCTTCTGTTAAGTCTATCGTAAAAGTAGGCGGCAGCAACCTGTTGAACCAAAGCTATACACAAGCTTGGGGTAACCCATCAGTAGGTGCTATCTACTACATCCAAATTACTTTTGATGAGTTCCTTAACTAATTTCGGAAACTCATTGCACCGAAAAGCCCCGCCGTTTTTATGATGGCGGGGTTTTTTGTTTGATGATGTTTTGCCTGTTGTGCTGTAATATTTTCTCGTGAAAGTCGTTATCTTACGCTATTGATAAAACAACTTCTTCTGTATGAGGCATTTATACCTCATGGCCTTGGGGGCAATATTGGTGATGCTGCCTGCCCATGCCCGACAAACTGTAATTACGGCAAGCACGCAGGCAAGTGAAATTTCTCTCGGGAAATATTTTTACTATTTTGAGGACACTACCCGCCAATTACAACTGTCTGATATTCAAAAAATTGCTGCAAAGGGGTTGTTTAAGAAATCTGATACAGACATTCCTTATTTGGGCATGTCGGCTTCTGCATATTGGTTGAAATTTGATATAGATGCCGCATCATTTGCACAGGATGACTGGGTGCTTACGTGCGGGCTTGCAAGCTATTCCGATATATCGCTGTTCTATTTCAACGGGCAAACGTGGGAGAGTTACCGCACAGGCACTAAGTTTCCGTTTCATACACGCCCGGTCAGTTATCGTTTTTTTGCTTTTCCGCTGCGCATATACAGCGAAACAGGTACTGTTTCGTACTTTATACGCATCCAAACCGAACGGGCTTTCACGCTGCCGCTCAGTTTGCAACGCACCGCCCGCTTCATTGGCCATGTGATTTATCAGGAGTGGATTTACGGGGCTTATTTGGGCATTTTGCTGTTTTTCAGCATTTATAACCTGATATTGTTTTTGGCTTTTCGCGAGCGGACATTCTTGTTTTATGCCATCTACATTTTTTTCTCTGCTTTGCTGTTGCTGTTTTACTACGGCTACATTTTCCAGTTTTTCTTGCCCGATGTAGTTATCAACCCAAGTGTGGCCTTTTTCTATTCCATTTTGGCGCAACGTTGCGGATTAATTTTGTTGGTTATCAGTTTTTTTAACATTAACAAACGCGGCGGCAATACTTACCGCATTTTGCAAGGCTTACTCTTGCTCTATGTGTTGATATTTCTGCTCAGTTTTGTATTTCCGCGCAATATGCTCACTTCTTGGCAGTCCATGCTTTCATTGCTCACACTGGGGCTGACCACCGTTTACGGGTTTTACTTTTATTTTAAAAAGAAACTGAAGTATGCGCGGTTCTATCTGGCAGGGCACACGATTTATTTCCTTTTTGCCATATCTAACAATGTCAGTTTTTTTGATATCGGCCTGTTGCTGCCCAAGTTTATATTCATGCACATCGGCGAGGTGGGCATATTGATTGAGGCTGTATTTCTGGCACTTGCGCTAACGGATAAATACACGTGGGAAAGGCAGCAAATTGTGCGTGCCAAAGAAAAAGCACAGGAACAACTGATTAACATACAAAGGAAAATCAACGAGGAGTTGGAGCAAAAAGTGGCAGAACGCACTGCTGAGTTGCAGGAAACCAACGAAGAACTCCGATTGCAAAAAGAAGAAATCGGTATATTGAACAATTATTTGGAGCAGCAGGTTGCCGCACGCACCGAAGAACTGAACCATACCGTAAATCGTCTTATCCGACAGAATGAAAATTTGGAGCAGTTCTCCTACATCATTTCGCACAATATCAAAGCGCCGGTAGCGAGCATTAAAGGCTTGCTCAATATCTATGATACAAGCGAAATTTCAAGCAGCATCAATGCAAGTGTTTTTGAACACCTGCAAATTACGACCCATAAGTTGGATATGCTGGTAGGCGACCTTTCCGAAATACTGTCCATCAGAAACACCACTGATTTTCACAAGGAATGGGTTCATTTGGACAATCTCATCCGAAATTCGCTGGAACATGTGGCCGACCAAATCATGTTGCACAATGTGCACGTAGAGAAGCAATTGCTCACACAGGAAGTTTATACTTCCAAAAACTTTCTGCAATCCGTTTTGAACCACCTGATTGACAATGCGGTCAAATTCAGAGACCCCGAACGCCCCTTGGAAATTGTTATTAAAGCGGAAACCATTGACGGCAAACATTGCATTTCTGTCAGCGACAACGGTTTAGGGGTAGATATATCCGACGATTACAAAATTTTTGGGCTGTATCAACGGATGCATACCCATGTAGAAGGTAAAGGATTGGGGCTTTACTTATGCAAAACGCAAGTTGAGGCACTTGGTGGCTACATAAAAGTAGAAAGTACTCCCGGCGAAGGAAGTACTTTCTACGTATGGCTGCCGAACGATACCGATTGAGCTTATGCCGCTTTGGTAACAACGGCAAATAAATCTAAGCATACATCAGGGTTGCTGTCTAACGAAAAATCCTCTATGCCGATATTGCTGACTAATTCGTTGTCCTGATGCATCAACTTATTGCGGTTGATGCGGTTCAATATGTCGTAAGGAATCTGCAATACCTGACGCGGCAGTTTGTGCTGTAAATCAAAAATATCCCAGCGCATAATTCGCTGCACCGAGCGACGGTTTTGCTCGTGGTACTTCATCACCGCCTCACTGCCTTTTACGCCTTTCAGCTCTACCTGCCCCGGGAAATACTGTTCCAGCAATGCTTTTAGTTGAGCGGGCGTGTATTCGCGAACATGCCAAGGGTTGCGGGAGAGCGTATAGTTAATATTGGGTGTGCTGATGATGGCTTTACCCCCCGGTTTCAGTACACGCCTGATTTCGCGGAGGAATGCATGGTCATCTTCAATGTGTTCTATTACTTGCAGCGTAACTACCACGTCAAAATCATTATCTTTTACTCCTTGCAAGGGCGGAATAAAGCAGTCAATAAACGTAAATCTTGGATAGAGTTTTGACAAGTGGTTAAGCAATTGCGTATTCTTGTCAATGGCGGTGTAGTGCTCGCAGCGGTTTGCAAAAACAGTAAGCCCTTTGCCTGTTCCGCAACCCACTTCCAGCAGGTTGCCGTGCACCATTTCCGCCGCTTTTTTGTAGGCAAAAAACAAGCGATTGTTTAACACGTTATCGCTTGCAATTTCGTAGGAAGTAACCTCAGAGGTTTTGAACATTTTTTCCATCAGCAATGATGTTATTACATCGGCTGCAAAGTTACGCAGCTTTTCCGTCTGCTTGCGCCGTTGTTTTGTTTTTTGGTTACTGCATCCGATTTCGGCTGAAAATCACTAACTTTCAATCAATCTACATTAGCTATTCCACCGAACAATGAAAACGAAAAAACTACACTCGCGCCGCACATTTGTCAAAGCCTCTGCGCTGGCTTCGGGCGGCTTGCTTGCTATGGGTATGCCTTGGGGCGCATATGCCCGCCATGCCGATGATACCATTAAAGTAGCACTCATCGGTTGCGGCGGCAGGGGAACAGGCGCTGCGGCTCAGGCACTTTCCGTAAAGCAAAATACGAAGCTGGTAGCCATGGCCGATGCCTTTGCAGACCGCCTCGAGGATTCGTACAAAGCCCTCACTGCCAAATCGTTCAAAGACTGGACAGGCACAGAAGTAAACGTTGCCTCCAAGGTAGATGTTCCCAAAGAGCGTCGTTTTGTCGGGTTTGACGGCTACCTGAAAGCCATTGAACTCGCCGATGTGGTGATTTTGGCTACACCGCCCGGTTTTCGCCCCGCGCACTTTGAGGCGTGCATCAAAGCGGGCAAGCATGTGTTTATGGAAAAACCCGTGGCAACCGATGCCCCCGGCGTGCGCAAAGTGCTGGAAACCGCCGAACTCGCCAAGCAGAAAAAGCTCAACGTGGTGGTCGGCTTGCAGCGACACTACGAAACCAGCTACCGCGAAATGATGCAGCGCATCCACGGCGGCGAAATCGGCGATATTGTGGCCGGACAGGTGTACTGGAACAACGATGGCGTATGGGTGATAGACCGCAAACCCGAATGGACGGAAATGGAATATCAGATGCGGAACTGGTACTATTTCAACTGGCTTTGCGGCGACCACATTGTAGAGCAGCACATCCACAATATTGATGTGTTCAACTGGGCTAAAAATGCCTACCCAGTGCGTGCGCAGGGAATGGGTGGCAGGGAAGTTCGCACCGGTAAACAATATGGCGAAATTTTTGACCATCATTTCGTGGAATTTGAATATGCGGACGGTACGATACTCAACAGCCAGTGCCGCCACATCCCCGGCACAATGAGCCGCGTTTCGGAAACCATCATCGGTACGAAGGGGCGCGCCACAACTCACAATAACCACGTTATCACCGACCTGAAAGGCAATCGCTTGTGGAGTTATCGGAAGAAAGAAAAAGAGCTGAATCCTTATCAGGTAGAACACGACGAACTGTTTGAGGCAGTCGCCAAAGGTGAATTTAAGTTTCAGGATGCCGAATTTGGCGCAAAAAGCACGATGACAGCCATTTTGGGACGCATGGCTACTTATTCGGGGCAAGTGATTACATGGGAAGAAGCCTTGAACTCCAATATTAATCTGATGCCCGACAAGCTCGCATGGGATGCACTGCCCAAAGTCCTGCCCGACGCAAACGGCCTGTATCCTGTGGCAATTCCCGGCAAAACAAAAGTTGTGTAACAAAAAACCTCTTATGCGCTATGAATATTGGTAAAAAAATCGGCTTTTTTTCTGCTTTTATCATTCCTGCTTTGGTTGTGGCCGGATTCTACATCGGTGGATGGTGGAATTACATGTCGGCCGTATTTGTGTTCATTCTCATCCCCTTGATTGACGCACAAGTGGGGTTAGACGATGAAAACGTACCCGAAAGCGAGGTTAAAATCGTATCGGAAGAATTTTACTATCGTTTTGTAACCTATGTATGGACGTATTTTCAGGTGGCATTCCTGCTCTGGGCAATGTGGCAAATAGCGGTTCACCCGTTTACAACAGCCGAACTGATTGGCTTTGTGATAGGCGTTCCCTTGGTAACAGGTGGCATAGGTATTACCGTAGCACATGAGTTAGGGCATAAAAAGCCTGCCATTGAGCGGCTGTATGCACAAATTTTGCTGCTGACCGTCTGTTACATGCACTTCTACATTGAACACAACAAAGGGCATCACGTGCATGTAGGTACGCCCTTAGACCCCGCTACCAGTCGCCGCGGTGAAAATTTTTACGCTTTCTGGTGGCGTTCGGTCAGTGGCGGCTACCTGAGCGCATGGCGGCTTGAAGCCGAAAGGCTGCGCAAGAGGGGGCTTTCTCCTTATTCCCTGCAAAATATGATGATATGGTACACTTTGCTGCCGTTTGTTTTTGGCATTAGTGTAGCATGGATATTCAGCCTTTGGGCAGGTCAGGCGGCCTTTTGGCCTGTACTGGGTTTCTTTCTGATACAGAGCGTGCTTGCCTTTACTTTGCTCGAGTTGGTTAATTACATTGAGCACTACGGCATCCTGCGTCGCGAGGTAGCCCCCGGACGTTACGAAAAAGTGAATACCTTACACTCGTGGAACGCTAACCAACTGATTAGCAACTTTTTCTTGTTCCAATTGCAGCGTCACTCCGACCACCACGCCTATGCACACAAGCGCTATCAGGTCTTGCGGCATATTCCTGAAAGTCCGCAACTGCCCGCCGGCTATCCTGCCATGATTTTACTGGCGATGGTGCCGCCGCTTTGGTTTGCTATTATGGATAAAAAATTGGATGAGTGGCAGCGGGCATACGGTCGCGCCTTAACAACCTGAAAGTGCCGTTCCATAAGGGGATTTTTGCAAAATTTTGCACTTAAACACTTTTTTCTATAACTTTACAAATATCAATAACCGACAGACCTATGCCGCCCGTATGGAATGTTGCCAATGCAAAGCATTTGTTAGCCCGAACTTTGTTTGGCTACACAAGGCGCGACTTGGAACAGGCGCTCTCTACGTCGCTCACCAATTTTGTCAATAATCAATTGTTGGCCAACCTGCCTGCACCGGCTCCTCCGGGTGCATGGATTAGGGAAGCGCCTGTTGCCAACAACGGGACGGTTGACCGCCAACGCCTGCAAGAAATGCGTCTTTGGTGGCTTGGACTCATGGCGCGGCAAGGCCTGAACATTCAGGAAAAAATGGTGCTGTTTTGGCACAATCATTTTGTGTCGGAATCGTCCAAAGTGCAATATCCGCAGTACCTCTACGAACAAAACCGCCTGACCCGACAATATGCGCTTGGCGATTTTCGCGAATTTACCAAAGCAATGACCATAGACCCTGCCATGTTGATTTATTTGGATGGCAGAACCAATACGCGAAGCAGTCCCAACGAAAATTATGCGCGCGAATTGCTGGAATTATTTACAATCGGCATTGGGCACTATACCGAAGCCGATATTCGCGAAGCCGCCAAGGCGCTTACAGGCTGGACGGTGAACGGTTTAAATGCTGTTTTTACACAAAGCAGATTCAATACGGAAACCAAAACCTTTTTGGGCAGACGCGGCAATTTTGGCTATCGGGAAATTGTGGACATCATATTTGAGCAGGCAGAAACCGCACGCTTTATCTGCCGCAAACTCTACAAAGAATTTGTCTATTATCAACCCGATGAGGCCTTTGTGGAACAAATGGCTGATGTTTTTCGCCGCAACAACTATCAAATCAGACCGGTTTTGGCTTTTTTGTTTACCTCCGACCATTTCTATGAACCGCGCTTTAAAGGTGTCAAAATCAAGTCGCCCGTAGAGTTGGCCATCGGGGTTATCAAACAACTGGAACTTACGGTCAATGACTTTTCCTACCTCAACGAAATGACCCGCAGCCTGCAACAGGAGCTCTTTGAGCCTCCCGATGTGCGCGGTTGGGAAGGACAACGCAAATGGATAACCTCAACCACCTATCCGAACCGCAACGTATTTACCGATACGCTGATAAACGGTAGGCGCACCAACGGACAAACGCTCCCGTTTCGCTTGAATGCTCTTACTTATGCCCGCAGCTATCGCAATGCGGAAAATGCTGCCCTTTTCGTCAGAGAAGTAACCGATTTCTGTCTGGATTATCCGCTGACAGACAGCCGTCGGGCAAGTCTTCTGGAAACGCTGCTGAGCGGTACAATTGCAGCCAACTGGTCAACGTCGCTGGCAATGGCAGATACTCGCATTTTGTCGTTTTTACGCGCCATGATGCGCTTGCCGGAGTATCAGTTGTGCTAAACTCTATTTTGTCAAATTTTACACCACTTGCCCGATGAGCCTATGAATCGCCGAGATTTCTTATACCAACTCAGTTTTTTAACAGGCGGCGCCACAGTTGCCATGAGCGGCATCCCCTTGCGGGCATTTGCGCACCCGCTTGTACCCGATGCGGCAACTGCCAATGGCAAAATCATTGTGTTGTTGCAACTCAACGGCGGCAATGACGGCCTGAATACCGTTATTCCGTTTCGCAATGATATTTACTATCAGAAACGCCCTACCATTGCCATCAGGCGAGAAAATACCATTGCCTTAAACGATGAAATAGGGCTGCATCCTTCTATGCGCCTGCTCAAAAACCTGTACGACAAGGGGCAAGTCAGCATTGTGCAAAATGTTGGTTATGACAACCCCAATCGCTCGCATTTTCGCTCTACCGATATTTGGTTGTCAGGTTCAGATGCCAATGAGTTTCTTTACGATGGGTGGACAGGTCGCTATTTGGCACAGGCATTCCCCGAGTTCCCCGGCAAATTTCCCGAACATCCGATGGCTATCCAGTTGGGGGCGGTAGAGTCTATGCTGTTGCAAAGTCAATGGGGTTCTATGGGCGTAGTATTTGACAGCCCAAGTGCCTTTTATCAGTTGGTATCGGGCAGCCGTGCCGACTCAGACCCGCCGCCGCCGACCATTGCAGGCGAAGAGCTCAGATTTTTGAAAGGAATTGCGGCTCAATCTATCCAATACGCCAACGTAATTAAGGCGGCAGCCGACAAAGCACAAAATCAGGTAACATATCCCAATACGAACATTGGCAGGCAGTTAGCCATTATTGCCGAACTGATTGGCGGCGGTTTGCAAACCTCTGTTTACTTGGCAACACTGGGTGGATTTGATACACATGCCGGGCAGTTGCCGCTACACGCCAATCTACTGACACAGTTTTCCGAAGCCGTAGCCGCTTTTCAGGCAGACCTCGAAAAATTAGGTGTTGCGGAGAAAGTAGTACTGATGACATTTTCCGAGTTTGGCAGAAGGCTCAACGAAAACGGCAGCGCAGGAACCGACCACGGTACGGCAGCCCCCTTGTTTGTGATTGGCAAAAGTGTCAGAGGCGGTATTTACGGCGATGCGCCTGCACTCAATGATTTGGATAATGTAGGCGACATCAAGTTTCGTTATGATTACCGACAAATTTACACCGCAGTTCTTCGCGACCACCTCGGGCTTACGAATGCCGATATAAAAAAGGTGCTGGAACAGCGCGATTTCAATGCACTGCCTATTTTCAAACGCAACACTCCGCCATTGGCTGCCGATGTGCTGTTTGAGTTATATACTAATGCGCCCAATCCTTTTTCCGAAAGCACCACGATTGCCTATAAACTTGCTAAAAGCATGGATATCAGGCTAAGGGTTTACGATTTGCAGGGGCATGTAGTTGCCGTCTTGCATGAAGGCATACAGGATGCAGGTATGCACGAAATCCGTATGGAGCGTGCAGGAATGGCCGCAGGGGTTTATTTATGTGCGCTGGAAGCCGAGGGGCAACGCGCCGTAAAGAAAATGTTGGCTTTATAGAGGGCTGTATGTATTTATTGCAGGCTCCGACAAACAAAATACCCGACAGGCAAACCACCTGCCGGGTTACTGCAACAGACCTATAGAAAAAACACTTATTGGCTGAATGTAAGAACAGAACGCCCCGACTTTTTGGCTACCTTTTCAGTCAAATTGCCAAACAAGAAGTGCGCTAAGCCGTTCCGGTCTGAGTTGGTCATAGCTATCAGGTCGGCCTGTACCGATTCGGCAAATTCCCGAATGGCCACTTCCTTATTTTCACCCGAATAGATATTGGCGGTATAATTCAAAAATCCGTGGCGCATGGCAAATGCGGAAATGATATCCAGATTTTCCTTTTGCCATTCTACATCGGACTTAGGCGGAATAATCTTCACAAAGTGGACGGTAGCCCCAAGCAATTGCTGTATGGTTTTTAGGTGGTCAATCGTTTTGCTTGATATATTCTTAAAATTGGAGGCAAAAACTACATTGTTAAAATCAAGCGTTCGCTGCTTTTTCTTGACAGTAAATACAGGCACTTTTGCCTGATGGATAATTTTCTCTTCCATCTGGCTGCGGGTAATGTCTGCCGCCGATTCACCGTCGCTGTGGGAGCCCAAAACAATTAAATCAGCATTTTCGGCTACAATAAAATCGGCAATGTCTTTGGTAAATTCATCAAATACTATCTGTTTGCGAATGCGCAACTCCGGATAGCGATTAACAAAAGCCTGCAATTTATCTTTGGCCTGCACAACCATTTTTGGCAGGTAGGTTTGCGCCATATTTACTTCTTCCGCCGCCTCTTCGGCTGTTATTATGCGTTTTGCTCCTGAAAACAAATGTGCCAGCGGCATATCTATCACATGAAATAGCAATAATTCTGCATGGCTGCGCCTGGCAATAAGGGCTGCCACCTCAAAAGCGTTCTCCGATTCTTCGGAAAAGTCCATCGGAATCAAAATAGTGCGCAGTTTCATGGTGTTATAGTTTAGTGTAAAAATCGGTAAAAACTTACATTTGAAATGATAAGTGCAATATAGGAATAAAAGTGCACTTTATCAAGTTGTAATTGGATTTTATTTCCAAATACCTTCAACTGCTCTAAACACCGCGAAATTGCATCCACACAAAAGTTCTTTAATTTTACCCTCCTAAAATGAACAGCATCTATGGCCGCTTTTCACGAATTATCATTTGCGGATATCCGTGTGCGCTTACAAAGCAAAGCACAACAGGTAAATCACCGGACAGCCGATGCCTTTCCTGAATGGATGACGGCAGAGCAAATTTCCGTGCCGGCTTTTTACCGACCCGAAGCCCGCTCGCAATGGGAACACATCAAGTATTTGGCAGGCGTTCCGCCCTACCTGCGCGGCCCTTATGCGACCATGTACACCCAACGTCCGTGGACTGTTCGCCAGTATGCAGGTTTCAGTACTGCCGAGGAAAGCAACGCCTTCTATCGCCGCAACTTGGCAGCGGGGCAGATGGGGCTTTCCGTGGCTTTTGACTTGGCTACTCACCGCGGCTACGACTCCGACCACCCTCGCGTGCAAGGCGACGTAGGCAAAGCAGGTGTTGCCATCGACTCTGTTTTGGATATGAAAATTTTGTTCAACGAAATTCCGTTGGACAAAATGTCGGTTTCCATGACCATGAACGGCGCTGTTATTCCCGTCATGGCTTTTTACATCGTGGCAGCCGAAGAACAGGGTGTAAAACCCGAACAACTCAGCGGCACTATTCAAAATGATATCCTCAAAGAGTTCATGGTGCGCAATACGTACATCTACCCGCCTGCACCGAGTATGCAGATTATCGCCGATATTTTTGAATATACCGCGCGCTACATGCCCAAATTTAACAGCATCAGCATCAGCGGCTACCACATGCAGGAAGCAGGCGCAACAGCAGATATTGAACTGGCATATACTCTTGCCGACGGGCTGGAATACCTGCGCACGGGCGTTGCTGCGGGGCTGCCGATAGATGACTTCGCACCGCGTTTGTCGTTCTTCTGGGCAATCGGCATGAATCATTTCATGGAAATTGCCAAAATGCGCGCCGGCCGCCTGCTCTGGTCTAAAATCGTGAAGCAGTTCAACCCGCAAGATACCAAAAGCATGGCACTGCGCACCCACTGCCAAACTTCGGGCTGGAGCCTGACCGAACAAGATGCGTTCAACAACGTTACGCGCACTTGCATTGAGGCAATGGCTGCCGCGCTTGGAGGCACGCAAAGTTTGCATACCAACTCATTGGATGAAGCCATTGCGCTGCCAACAGATTTTTCGGCAAGAATTGCAAGAAATACGCAACTTTTTATTCAAAAGGAAACAGATATTACACGCGCTATCGACCCTTGGGGTGGTGCCTATTACGTGGAGCACCTCACTCATGCGCTGGCGCATCGGGCTTGGCAACTCATTGAGGAAGTGGAGCAATTGGGCGGCATGACCAAAGCCATTGAAGCGGGCTTGCCCAAAATGCGCATTGAAGAAGCCGCTGCCCGCAAACAGGCGCGAATTGATTCGGGCAAAGACGTAATTGTGGGCGTAAACCGCTACCAAACTACCGAAGAGAAGGAAATTGACTTGTTGGAAGTGGACAATACCGCCGTGCGTCAGTCGCAAATTGAGCGCTTGCAGCAACTCAAAGCCAGCCGCGACAGCCAAGCCGTCGAGCAAATTTTGGCAAAAATCACCGCTTGCGCCACCGAAAAAATGGCACGCATCAAAGCCAACAACGGACAGATTCCTGCCTCTACGGGCAAAGACAGCGACAACCTGCTGGCGCTTGCCGTAGAAGCTGCCCGTGCCCGCGCCACGCTGGGCGAAATTTCCGACGCGATGGAAAAAGCCTTCGGCAGGCATCAGGCAGTTATCCGCAGCATTGCGGGCGTGTACGCAGGCGAAGCCGCCGAGGACAAGGAGTTTAGCAAAGCCAAAGCAATGGTAGAACAATTTACCGCGCAGGAAGGCCGCCGTCCGCGCATTATGATTGCCAAAATGGGGCAAGACGGACACGACCGCGGCGCAAAAGTCATTGCCACCAGCTTTGCCGACTTGGGTTTTGATGTGGACATCGGGCCGTTGTTCCAAACCCCCGAAGAGGTAGCCCATCAAGCCGCCGAGAACGACGTACATATTGTAGGAGCATCCAGCCTTGCGGCAGGGCACAAAACCCTTGTGCCTCAATTGATTAACGAACTGAAAAAAATCGGCCGTGAGGACATTATGGTTATTGCAGGCGGCGTAATTCCGCCCAAAGATTATCAGTTCCTGTATGAGCACGGCGTAGCGGAAGTATTTGGCCCCGGTACGGTCATTCCGGTTGCCGCTCAAAAGATTCTGGAAAAATTAATGTAATGCGAATTATTTGCTAATCATCTGATAATCAAAACATTTTGTGTCGGAAAAATCAAAATGAAACATTATCGCAAAGATGCATGTTGGTAAATTGTATTTTTTCTATGTAGGTATATTTGTAGGGACAAGGCATACCTTATCCCTACAGGTTTTGCATGAATTATTGCGCAAAACCGAATTTAATCAAATTTAATTTTTCCAAGATTCTGCCGCGAAATTCGCGTTAATCAATCAAGCCAATTAAAACGCATTGCGCAAGCAGGCGGATTGTTGCGGGCGATACGTTTTTCGCTGATTTTTTTAAATCTGAAATCTAAAATGCCTGCTCAACGGCTTACTTCAAAAATCGCTTAGCAACCAAGGCCGGCAGCAGCAGATTTTTGCGGATACCGTTGGCACGCCACAGCGGACTCCCGAAATAGCCTTTCAAAGCAGCCAATCCTTCCTTGTGCCGCAGTTGCCAATAGTCATACCAGATTTCACCAATCACTTCGGCCATTGCTTCTTGTTGGTAAATGCGGTGTTTTTGGTTTTGGTGCAGCAGGTATGCCAGCCATTTTTGGGCTTCTTGGGCAAAGGTATTATCCAATGCAAACTGACGATGCCGCAGTTGTTGGTGCAAAAACAATTCATTGGCAGCAGGGGCGATGCACAGTTTACCAATATTGTGCCTGATAATTTCTTCGGTTTGCTGCCTGCTTTTTTCCGATTCGCGGTTTGTCCAATTGTTGTTGTGCTCACGTCTTGCGCCTAACTTCTCGGGGATAATATGCAGGCGTGTAATGGTTGCCGCTTCCGACCAAAGGGCATAATCTTCGCAAGGTTCAAATGCAGCAGGGAAACCATGCAACCGCTCCCACACACTGCGCCGCATCATTACCGAGGAAAGTGCGAAAGCATTGCCAAATAACAGAAAAACGGGCAAATGCGTATCCTTTTCCCTGCGCCAAATCCATTGTAGCGGATGTAGCAGGCCGTTTTGGTCAATGATATCTAACCAATGGGCAACAAGCCCCACCGATGGATTTTGCTGCATAAAGACGACTTGTTTTTGCAGCCGTTGGGGGTAGGCAAGGTCATCGGCATCCAGAAAGGCAATCAGTTCGCCACAGGATACTTCAATGGCCTTATTGCGACTCTGCGCGGCTCCTGCCTGCTTTTCGTTGCGGATGAGGCGGATGCGTTTGTCCGTATCAGCCCATAACGAAACGATGGCAGCCGTATCATCTCGGCTGCCATCGTCAATAACGATTAGTTCCCAATCAGTAAAATGCTGATTGACAATGCTTTGTACTGATTCGCTGATGTACTGCGCTGCCTGATAAGCCGGCATGATAACACTGACTTTCGGCATAGTATCCCAAGATTATCCCTGCTTTTGTGAGGCAGCCTTTTCAATCAGGTACACCACGGCAAAACCGACCAAGCACAATGCAATACAAGCCGCCAGCATGGGTTCTTTTCCTGTCAGCTCGAGGTATTGTGTGGGCAGAACGTTGCTTTCTACAATGGGTTTGAGCTTGCCGTGTCGGTCGGTATAGTATTCCAATACCTGTTTCCATGGCCATACTTTGTTTAACGAACCAAGCATGAAGCCCATCAGCAGGGCTACGGCCAAATCGTGGTAACGTTTTAATAACCAATGCAATACATGCGAAAAACTCAACAGACCTGCAACGCAGCCCAAAGCAAAAGTAATGATGACTTTAAAGTTGAGTTCGGTCAGTGAGCGGATGATGTACTCATATTTACTCATCAGCAACAAAATGAAACTGCCTGAAATGCCGGGCAGAATCATGGCGCAGATGGCAATGGCTCCACTCAGGAAAATAAACCACAAATCGGTAGGGGTTTCAACCGGAACGGCAATCGTTACCCAATAGGCAACAGCAGTTCCTGCCATCAAGGCAACTATTGCCGCTATGTTCCACTGCTTTACCGATTTGGCTACCAGCAGAGCAGAAGCTATAATCAACCCAAAAAAGAACGACCAAAGCATTTCGGGCTGATTGGCCAACAAATACAAGATGAGTTTTGACAGGCCAAGCACAGACGTTCCGATGCCCGCAAATAAAACCACCAGAAAAGTGCCGTCTATATGCTGCCAAAGCTCCTTGATGCGTCCTAAAAAGAGTAGCTTCAGCGCTGTGCCGTTGGCAGAGCGGATGGCATCCAATAATCGTTCGTAAATGCCGGAAATAAAGGCAATTGTTCCTCCCGAAACACCCGGTACCACATCAGCGGCACCCATGGCAACACCTTTCAGGAAGAGGAAGATATACTCTCTCACGTGAAGTTTGTTCTATGAATGGATGAAAATAATCAGGCAGTTTTCACCTCGTTTTGGCACGGTTCGCCTGCTTTTTTGCCGCAAACCACGCAATCAACACCGTTTTCGCGCAGGGCAGGGCTTTGTGTGGCACATGTGCCTTTAAACTCGCCGTTTTTAACAAACAGCAGGCGCACGCTCATCAGTACAAAAAATACTGCCATTACGCCAACTGCCAAAAGGATAGTCATCATGGTTGTAAAGGAATTAAGACCGTACAAAGTTAATCATTTTTCGGTGCTTCTTACAGGCTTTCCAACATGCGTTTGAGAACAGCCTGACACGCCCAAACGCGATTGGCTGCCTGCGGAATAATCAGCGATTGCGGGCTGTCAATCACCGCATCGTCCACTACCACATTGCGCCGCACGGGCAGGCAGTGCATGAAGTGCGCATTGTTCGTCAGTGCCATTTTTTCGGCGCTGACCGTCCATGAACGGTCGCGCAGCAGTATCTGGCCATATTCGTGGTAGCTCGACCAGTTTTTGGCATAGATAAAATCCGCATTTTTGAAGGCCTCTGCTTGGTCGTAAGTAATTTTGGCACCTTGGGTGAAGGATTCGTCCAATTCGTATCCTTCGGGATGTGCGATAGTCAAATCCACATCGGCGGCCAGCATCCACTCCGCAAACGAATTGGGAACAGCTTGCGGCAGTGCGCGCGGGTGCGGAGCCCATGTAAGTACTACCTTGGGGCGGGGTTTCTTTTTGTATTCTTCAATGGTTACAAGGTCTGCCAGCGATTGCAGCGGGTGGCGGGTAGCCGACTCGAGGCTTACCACAGGTACGCCGGAGTAACGAATGAAATCGTTCAGGTTTTGCTCGGCGTAGTCTTCCTCTTTGTTCACAAGTGTAGCAAAAGAACGCAGCCCCAGAATGTCGCAATACTGTCCCATAACGGCCACCGCATCTTTAATGTGTTCTGCCGCATCGCCATTCATTACCACACCTTCACCGGTTGCCATTTTCCACGCATCTTTGTCGGCATTCATTACCATAGCCTGCATACCCAAATTGAGGGCGGCGCGTTGAGTGCTTAGGCGTGTCCTGAGGCTGGGGTTCATAAAAACCAGACCGATAACTTTGTTTTTGCCCAAGTGCTGATGTGCAAACGGATTTTTTTTCAACGCGATGGCATCTTTTACCAATTCATGCAAAAAATTTCTGACATCGGCTACGCCGGTAAATTGTTTCATGGTTTTTAATTTAAGAAGGATGAACGGCCGTGAATAATTTGAAATAATAAAAAAAGCCCTAAGGACAAATGGGAATCCTCAGGGCTTTGGATGGTTTATCGTACCATAACCGTGCTAATCGTCAAGGCTTCCCAGACCTACGTCTAAAACTTCAGCCCTCTCTTCTGTTGCACGGCGGCGAGTTGTTTTCCTTGCAGGCGCAGCTTTTTCAGGTGCGATGTTTTCTTCCACACCTGCAAGCACGCGGCCGCAATGTTCACAAACAATTAGTTTCTTTTGCTCTCTGATTTCTGCCTGACGTTGTGGAGGCACGATATTGAAACAGCCGCCACAGGCATCGCGCTTAACGGTAACAACGGCAAGGCCATTGTTAGAGTTTTCGCGAATTTTCATGTATGATTTGTACAGGCGCGGCTCGAGGCTTTTGGCGCGTTTTTCTCTTTCTTTGAAAAGTTTCGCCTCGTCTTCTTCGCTTTCCGCAATAATCAGTTCAAGTTCTTTGCGCTTGTTTTCCAAGTCTTTTTCGCGGTCGGCCAGCAATTGTTGAGTTTCTTCAATTTGCTTTTTCTTGCCTTCAATTTTCAGCTCAAGCTCTTTGTTCTTCTTTTTGAAAATCTGAATTTCCAGCTCTTGCAACTCAATTTCCTTGCTGATGGCTGCAAACTCTCGGTCATTGCGCACGTTTTCTTGCTGTGCTTGGTATTTTTCAATCAGCTTTTCAGCGTCTTTAATGCTTTGCTTGTTATTGCTGACTGTTTCGTTGAAAGATTTCAGCTCATCGTTGAATTTGGAAATACGGGTTTGATAGCCTGCAATTTCGTCTTCCAAATCCTGCACTTCTTCGGGTAAATCGCCTCTGATTTTATCGATTTCGTCTAATTTGGAATCTATCTGCTGCAATTTGAGCAGCGCTTCTAATTTTTTTGCTATCGGGTTTTCCATGAGAGGACGGGCAAGAGTAATTTTGTTTGATAATAGCCGCAAAGTAAGTCATTATTTCACCAATAATCAAGAAATTGGGGCTTGAAAAGCGGTGTCGTCTTTTATTTTCTTTTAACTAAACCCGACAAACTTTGAACATATGGATGTATCTACGGCTACGCCTTCCATAACCATTGTTGGTGCAGGTATATCCGGGCTTTCGTTGGCTGCGGCTTTGCAAAAAAGAGGCTTGCAAGCAGCCGTTTTCGAGGCTGCCAACGAGCCCGGTGGCAACATAAAAACCCTACAATCAGGCGCTTACAGGTTCGATACAGGGCCTAATTCGCTTTTGGCAGATGATGCGGTGCGCCAATTTCTGGCCGATGCGGGTGCGGATGATTTGATGGTGGCACCATCGGAGGTGTCGTCGCACCGCTACATACTTTGGGGGGGCAAGCCGCAATTGCTGCCGACCTCTCCACCTGCCTTGCTGAAAAGCGATTTTTTTTCATGGCATACCAAGTGGCGTATTTTTTCGGAGCTTTTCCGAAGAAGCAAAGGGGCTGCCGATGAAACGCTGGCAGATTTTGTCCGCCGTCGCTTTTCGGATGAAGCAGTAGAAAAGGTGTTGAAGCCTTTTGTAGCCGGCATCTATGCGGGTGACCCCGAGCAACTGTTGGTCAGGGAAGCCTTTCCGCAATTAGTTGATTATGAGCAACAATATGGTTCCGTGCTGCGCGGTATGATGAAGGCCGGCGGGGGAGGCAGAAAGCAATCCTATTCGTTTAAAGGAGGGATGCAGGGCTTGGCAAAAGCACTGGCCAGAAATCTGAACGTTACCTATGGCGCTCAACTGGCAGGGGTTAGAAAAATCGGAAAGCGGTTTCGGCTTTTGTTCGAGGGCACGGGCAGCGTAGAAACCGACTATTTGGTGCTGGCCTTGCCTGCGTGGCAAGTGGCCAAAATCGTTGCCGACTTGTATCCTGCGGCTGCTGCGGCGTTCAAGGAGGTGTACTATCCGCCCATGTGTGTGGTACATACCGTTTTTGCCAAAAAATCGGTCAAACTGTTGCCCAACGGATTTGGGTTGCTGCATCCGAAGGCTGAGGGAACTTTTATGGCAGGCAGCATTTGGAGCAGCAGTATTTTTCCGGACTGTTGCCCCGACGACCAAGTGCTTTTTACCTCTTTTGTAGGAGGGGCAATGTTTGCCGAAAATACCCTGATGCCGCAAAAGCATATTGTAAGCCGAGTAGTAGAAGAATTGCAGCGCATTTACGGCATAGATGCAGCCCCGTTGGCTACTCATTTTACGCGATGGGAGCGTGCCATTCCTCAGTATGACAAGCATATTACCGCGGCAAAACAGGCGGCGGCCATGCTGCGCACCGAGGGCATTTACTGCCACTCCAATTGGGTGCATGGCATTTCATTAGCCGACTGTATCCGTGCCGGAGTAAAACTTGCCGCAGAGTTTGACAGGCATTAATGAGTACTTCCGGGGAGTTTGCTCTCTTTATTTTCGCTGACTTTTCGGTGTAGCGCTTCGTGGGTTGCTTGCAACTCTTCCATGTTTTGGCGGAGTTCTTCCTCTTGTACGCGCATGGTTTCGGTTTGCAGTTTGAGCTGCTCTAACAGCAGGCGATTCTGTTCTGCATTTTTCTGTGAGGCAATGGCAGAAGCGAGAAACTCGCAAGTGCGCTCTAAAAAAGCAACGGTTTCATTGTCATAGGTCTGCAAAGTGGCCAATTCTATCACTCCTTCCACCAAATCGTTGGTTTTCAACGGGATAATGATAAGCTCTTTGGGCTTGACAGACCCCATGCCCGCAGAAATGGCGGTATAGTCTGCCGGAATGCGGGCAATGTGAAGCGTTTCCTTTTCCAAATAGACCTGTCCAATCAGTCCTTCACCCGGCTGGATTTGACGCTGCATGGCTTTAATGCGTTCGTAGGCATAGCAGGCGCTCATTTCAAGTACTTTTTCGGCACCGGGGGATTGTTTGGCAATAAAAATGCCGCCCTGCAAACTGTCGGTATAGCGAACCAAAAAGGATAGCACATGAACGGAGAGTTCTTTCAGGTCGTGCTGATGTTTGCGTAGTAGTTCATTAAATTGTGTAACTCCTTCGGCTGCCCAGCGGCGGCGCTCCTCTTCGCGACTGACACGCGCCAGTTTATCTTTTAACTGCAAAAGTTCACCGACTACGTTTGTGGTGTTCAATGCTGCGTTTTCGGGTGTTAGTCCTTTCCACGTGGCATTGTAGTTACCTTCGGCTATTGCTCTGATAAAGGCTTCTGCCTGTTTCATGTTTTTGGTTACGTTGCCGATAACGCTTTCCGGGGTTAATTCCACATGCACATTGCCATCATCAAACAGTTCGGCACGGTTGGTGTCATCCAGTTTTTGCAGCAGGTTTCTGCGGTTGAGCGCATCTCGTTGCAGTTTTCTTACCAGCCAAATGAGCAGCGGAATACCGATGATAAGTAATGATAACTGGAAGCCTCTGTTAAGCGTAAAAGCAAGTTGTAAATCGGCTTCGGCTTCTTTAATTTTTTTTGTTTCATATTCGGCTACGGCTTCCCATGCAGGATGATACAAAAGCCAAAGAGTTTTCCCTCGGTCTTCCAGTAGCAGTTTTTTAAATTGTTCCATGCTGTCTTGCCGAACCAATCGCTCCATTTCCAGTATGTATGGCTCATAGTTTTTCAGGCCTTCCAAAGATGAGCGGACTTTTTCTTCAAAAGAATAACGGCGAATTTTCAGAACGGAATCAATAATGGCAGCAGAGACGCGGTATCGCAAGGGGTTCGAGGTGTAGGCAGCCAGATATGCGGTGTCTTTCATGATGGCGTACCCGCGAATACCAACGTCCCAAGCACGGATGATATCCATATATTGACGGCTGAAATGGATATACATCGTATCGTAAAAAGCGCGGTTTTCCGTGAGTGCATCAATTTTCAACTTCATATTGTATGAAGTAACGATACCGATGCTAATCAGGGCGGCAACTATGTAAACCGATACATAGATAAAGTTACTACGCAGGTACTTGAAGTAGTAATTCATGATGTTGCGTAAGTTTATTGTTTCATTTTCACTTGCACAATAAATTTACGCAAAAAGCAGTACTTATAAAAACTTGTTGCCTATTTCTGCCCAGTTATTCACGCGTTCGAAGCCTTGCAGGTGAATATTGTGAGGGGCTGTAAAAACAATAGGCGTACCTGTGAAACTAATCAAATTTTTTTCGTGGTCGTCAATCAAGTAGTTTGCCTGAATCATGTACTTGTGGCCGCACAGCACAATATAGCGCCAGTCTATGAACGGGAAGTGTTCTGCCAGCCATTCTACTTTTTCCCGCAGCGATTGAGGAAACTCGATAGCAGCCGATACAATAAACACTTCGTATTTTTTTACCAATTCTTTCATTACTTCTTTGCTGTCGGGCATGGGCTGCATGTGGCGGAAGAACCCCTCTTCCCACAGCCATTCCCTGATTTTTTCGTAAGGGATACCTGCCTTGTTCAGCAATTCGGTGCGGAGTTCCTCGCGCCCGATAGTAACTCCGTGCCGCTCGGCTATCCATTCTACAAATCGTCCGCTTGCATCTGCCATTACATCGTCCATATCAATGGCTATGCGCTGTTTATCTTTTTGCATCTCTTTTTGTTTGTAAATTCAGTATCAGGTTACCCGACTGGCAAAAATACGATTATGCAGGGTTTTTATCATTTTTATTGGCTGTTTACAGTGTGTATGTATATACGTATATGAGCGGGAGCAGTTTACTGCGTTTTTTACTGCGGAGTGCGCAAAGATTTAACCGCAGTGTACACAGAGAAAAGATTCATCATAAAAATACTCAGCACTCTTGGCTTAATACTCAGCGGGCTTTGCGGTAAATTTGAAAAATTGTTTTAAACTGCTCACCTACTTATATGTAAGCGCAACGTTTAAGGATTGGGTTGTTGGCTTTTGCTCTTTTTCATAAAGCCTAATAAAGTGTCAGGCAAACAGCATCACAAGGTTATGCCCTAAGAAAAACAAAAACTGAGAGAACAAAACAACTACCGACATATCATTTTTTGCCAGTGATGATTTGTTCATGTAAAAAAAAACGGCTGCCATCAGACTTCCCGTAATCAGCCATGCCACATAATTTTGCAAAGGTACAGGCGCATCAAACCAATGCCAGAGTCCGAAACGAATTGCAAAGGGCTCAATCAGCACATCCAGCAAGGTCATACCGGCACCTACGAGGAAGGCCTTTTGCCAGATAGGCCAGTTTTTGTCGGCTAAGACGGTGGCTATCGCATAAATCAGCAGCAGCCAGTTAATGCCAATCATCAGCGGCGTTTCCCATATTTTGATGCCTAACACATCGCCATAGGCATAATGACCGAAGATAACACCTGTTTGCACGCCGGCTAACTCTACCAAAAAGCCTCCGAGCCACATAAGCACGCAACTAAGGGTAAATGTTGTCGTGCGGTTTTTGTGGAAATAGAGCATAGCGCCCAGCGATACGAGCAGATTTAGTGGGGTCAGCGATACAAAAAATGCAGCAGTTGGCTCCCAAAGCATAAAGCCAAAGCCAAAAAAGTGCATGGAAACAATGAGCAAGGCAAGCCACTCGAAAGATGTCCATTGCCCAATGGGCAGTGCAAAAGATTTTAGGCGCATAGCGGTTAAGCGTGATTCGGCAAAGTTACCGTAAAAGTAGTGCCTTGTCCGTATTCTGTTTGTAGTTCGATTTCTCCACCCATGCGGCAGACGGTTTGTTTAACGATGTACAGTCCCAAACCTGACCCTTGTGCGTATTCATGGGCACGGAAAAACATATCAAAAACTTTGTCTGCCAGTTCGGGTCTGATGCCAATGCCGTTGTCTTTGATGATGAATATTCCTTTCTCCGAGTTGATTTCGACGGTTATTTCTAAGCGGTTGTCATTTTTATAGACATTGGCATATTTAATGGCATTGGAAATCAGGTTGCTGAGAATGATAGACAGCCTTGTCGCATCAGACTTAAAAGAAATATGTTTTTTGGGCAGATTGTAGGAAACTCGCACGCGCGGGAAGTTGTCCATGTGGCTCAGGCTGGTCATGCACTCTTCCAGCAGCGATTCAATGTTAATTTCCTCGATGTGTTCCGCTTTCCGATTGGCTTGGGAGTATTCCAGCAGTGTATGTACATAGTGGTCAAGTCGCTTAATGCTTGTTACCATTTTGTCCAGTAACTCCCTGAGCATTTCAGGATTGTTGATGTAGGTATGCATCACACTTATCAGCCCCAACAGCGATGTAAGCGGCGAGCGGATATTGTGCGAAACCCGATGCACAAATTCATCCAGTTCATAATTGCGTTCGGAGAGTTCGCGGATAACTTGGTCGAGCTTATGCTGATTGACCCTGAGCGCCTCATTGGTTTGTATGAGTGCATCCTCTTTTTCTATCAGCTCCTGATTTTGCTGATTGATTTGCAGGCTGTATTGCTGCAAAGCTGTTTTAGTTATTCGCTCTTGTGCCTCCATTTCTTTGATGCGCGTAATATCCACTTGCATCGCATAAACATTGGCGGTTTGTTCATCGCTTTGCACAGGGATAAAGCTGGAAATTATCCATGCTTTTTTACCGTGTTTGGTTTTGATGTGCAAATCGGTAGGCACAGAAGGTTGCCTGAGCAAATTGACATGGTGAATTTTTTGGATTAAACTGCTTGCATTGTGAAACAAATCGCTCAAATGGCTGCCTAAGGCTTTTTGCTGAGAGTATCCGTAGAGTTGTTCGCTGTGTTTGTTCCAATAAGTAACTTTTCCCCGCAGGTCATAGCTCTGAATGGCAACTAAAGGTGTATTTTCAAGAAGGCTTTCCAAAATAGCCAGCGTTTGGGTGGCCTGCTGCTCTGCTGCTTCGCGGGCAACAATGTAGCTGTCAATTTGTTTTTTTATGCGCATGTTGCGGATGTTATTGGCAACTGCAGATGCAAAAAATACCAGCACCGCATCTAATTTTTTTTGAGACAGCGGCAACGGTTTGGAGGAATACAGGCCAAGTAAACCTTCCATGTGTTGCTCGGAGCGAATGGGTATAAATAGTGCGGAATGCAAACCGGATTGTTTGACAAGTTGCCGAAAGGGGCGCAGTTCGTCGTTGGCAGTAGTGTCGGTGCGCAACAGATAGCGTGCTCGCGGCCCTATGTTTTGGGCGAGCGCATCCAGCATGTCTTTATTCGGGTGCAGCAATTCGGGCAATGGCTCAATCTGAGGATTCTGAATGCAGTAGGCTTTTATATATTCTGACCAAGCACTGTTTTCATAAGGGTATATAATGCCTGCATCGTATTTGCCGATTTGCGTAATGCTTTGCAGTATGTCCGTGATGCCTTTATCTGTATTGAGGTCGCGCAGCAGGTTGCCCGATAGTTGCAATAGCAGCGTGTTAATCGGGTCTGAGCTATATGCTTGGTTGTTGGCTGCCGTTTTCGCTAGGGCAGGCTGCAACCGAACGGTAAACCAACGCAGCTCGGGCGAGTGGAGCGGGCGCTCTTCCAATACAAAGGTTTCATCTCCAATAGTCAGGCCGGGCTTTTCGGAGAGATGAACGGTTTTTCCCGTGATGCCCCCGACAGGGTTTAGCTGTTGGGCTGACCTATTGGCATACCTGATTTCGCCTGTTGCCGAGCAAACTATTACAGGCTGCTCCTGTTGCTCTATCAATTCTTGCAAAAGCGTAATTTCAGGTATGGGCTGCATATCAATTAAAACCGAGTTTTTGACGAACTTTATCAAGCACCTGACGGGCAATTACTCTTGCTTTGGCTTCCCCTTTTTCCAATTCTGCTTCCAAAGCGACGGCATCCGACATGTAATAGTCAAATTTTTCGCGCTCGTTCTTGTATTTGGCCATAATCAGTTCAAAAAATTCCTGTTTGGCAGCGCCGTAGCCGTAGTTGCCTCCTAAATACTTTTCGCGCAGGCTTTGGGTTTGTTCAGGGCTTGCAATGAGCGAATATAGTTTAAAAACCGTACAAGTGTCAGGATTTTTCGGCTCTTCCAACGGCGTGCTGTCGGTTTTAATGCCCATGATTTGTTTTCGGAGTGCTTTTTCGGGCAGGAAAATATCAATGGTATTATTATATGACTTGCTCATTTTCTGCCCATCCGTGCCCGGAATGGTTTTTACTTCTTCGCTGATGCGCGCTTCGGGAATGACAAATACATCGCCGTAATGGTAATTGAATGAGCGTGCAATATCGCGCGTGATTTCTAAGTGTTGCTCTTGGTCTTTGCCTACGGGTACAAATTGAGCATCGTAAAGCAAAATATCTGCCGCCATCAGCACGGGATAGGTAAACAATCCTGCATTGACATCGGCCAGTCGGTCTGACTTGTCTTTGAACGAATGAGCGTTGGCAAGCATGGGGTAAGGAGCAAAGCAGTTCAGGTACCATGCCAGTTCGCAAACTTCCGGCACTCTTGACTGCCGATAGAATGTATTGCGGGTAGTATCAAAGCCAAAGGCGAGCCATGCAGCCGCTACCGCACGCGTATTTTCTTTGCGCAAATCTGCGTCTTTGATAGTAGTCAGCGAGTGTAAATCGGCTATGAATATAAATGCCTCATTTTTAGGGTCTTTGGACAGTTCGATGGCAGGAATAATTGCGCCGAGTAAGTTGCCGAGGTGCGGCCTTCCGGAGCTTTGAATACCTGTAAGAATTCTTGACATTGGAAATAGTTTAATATTTTTGTACGTAAGATACGTCGCAAATCAGGTAAGTTTTGCGGCAAAACTACGAAGACGCTAACTCTTATACAATGTTATGGCTCTGATTAAAGCAGTAAACGGGGTGATGCCCGTTATCGGTGAAAACTGTTTTCTTGCCGACAATGCAACCGTTGTGGGGCAGGTAACGATGGGTGCAAATTGTAGTGTATGGTTTAACGCCGTTGTGCGAGGCGATGTCAATAGTATTACCATCGGGCATACTACCAACATTCAGGATGGTGCGGTTATCCACTGTACCTATCAGCGGGCGGCAACCGTTATAGGCAACCGCGTATCCATCGGGCACAATGCCATTATCCACGGCTGCACGCTGGAAGACGATGTGCTTGTTGGCATGGGCGCCATAGTGATGGATCATGCAGTCGTTCAAAAAGGTGCGTTTATTGCTGCCGGAGCTATTGTGCTGGAAAATACGGTATGCGAAGCGGGATACCTTTATGCAGGTATTCCTGCCAAAAAAATTAAACCAATTGACGATAAACTGCGCGATATTTTACAGCGCACACCCGGCAACTACGTGATGTACAGCCGCTGGTTTATGGAAGAAGCCTGAAGCGGTCGGCATCGTTTTGAAAAGGAAACGACTGCCTGAATTTGTTCAACTGCTGTTTGTCCAAAGTAACCGTTGCTTTTGCGCTTACTTCTTTGGCGTAGAACAACTCGTGCCCTGTATAGTCTATCACGGCAGACTCTCCGGTGTAATAATGTCCGTAGCCGTCGGTGCCGATGCGGTTTACGCCGACGCAATAGGCCTGATTTTCAATGGCGCGGGCTTTGAGCAGCGTACTCCACGCATGTACGCGGGGAGCAGGCCAACTTGCCACATAAATCAGCAGGTCGTAGTGCAGCTCGGCGCGCAGCCTTGACCATACGGGAAAGCGCAGGTCGTAGCAAATCATCGGGCAAATGCGCCACCCGTGCCACTCAATTACCAGCGGCTCTGTTCCGGCAGTGTAGCGGTTGGTTTCGCCAGCCATGCCGAACAGATGCTTTTTGTCGTAGTGCAGGTGTTTGCCGTTGGGCTGCATCCATAAAAAGCGGTTGTAATATTTTCCGTTTTCTTGCACAATGTAGCTGCCGCATACTGCCGCATGGGTCTGTGCCGCCATTTGCTGCATCCATTTTTGTGTATGCAAGTTCATGGGTTCTGCCAATTTTTCCGGCGACATGGAAAAGCCCGTTGTAAACATTTCCGGCAGAACGATTACGTCCGTGGGGGTTTCCAACTGCCAAATCATTTCTTCAAACATCGCGCGATTTGCTTCGGGGTTCTCCCAGTGCAAATCGGCTTGCAGTACGCTGATGCGCAGTTGCTCCTCAGGCATGTGCATATACTAACTTTTTGGTTTCAAAAAACTCTTCGGAAAAATAGTGACGCAGTTCGTAAAATTTAAAAAAGTGCGGAAAATCGGCAAACTCTTCCAGCAGGTCGCCGCCTTTGAGGCTGAGCAGCCCGTTGGGCACTTCGTGCTGCGATTTTTTGGCAATCAGGTGCGATGTCCACCGCCAAAACGTGTTGATTTCCGCAACGGCGCGACTCAATACAAAGTCAAACTTTTGCGTTACCTCCTCCGCGCGGATTTGCATGGCTTTTACGTTGCTCAATCCCAACTGTTGGGCAACATCTTCCACCACGCGAATTTTTTTGCCGATGGAGTCAATCAGTAAAAACTCTACATCGGGGAACAATACGGCCAGCGGAATACCCGGAAACCCTCCCCCTGTACCCACGTCAATCAGGCGGCTGCCCGGTGCAAAACAGATGATTTTTGCAATGGAAAGCGAGTGCAATACATGCCGCTCATAGAAATTTTCCGTGTCTTTTCTGGAAATGACATTGATTTTGCCATTCCATTCTTCGTAAATCGGGTACATATCCAGAAACTGTTGGCGTTGTTTTTCGCTCAGTTCCGGAAAATATTTTTCTACGATTTTAAACAGTTCGGTTGCCTGTGGATTTGCCATAAGGCAAAGTTATGGCTAAATTTAGGCTTTGATGACAGGAGGCTGTGTTTTTCTGTGGTAATAGGTAAGCAGTTGAGCCAAACAAATTGGTCTTTCGGATTTCGGACTTGGGATTTCGGACAGGGAAAAATCAGCGAACAATCGCAAATCTGCCCGAAATTCGTGTTCTAAAAAAGTTCACTGCACATTTCCTCTTGTTCAATTATGCAATATGGAGAACCGGCACATCTCAAAAAAATGTTATCGGGTTTTGACACCGCAAAATTTTCTCATTTAAATTTTTCTTACACATGAAAAAGCAATTTCTGGCAGCCGTTTTCTCACTGATAGCCCTTGGGGCTGTTGCGCAAAACAGTGATGAAATCCTGCAAAAAATCTATCGCGAAGCAACTGACCATTCACAGGCGTATGCTGCCTTAGACAAAGCCTGTAAAACCATCGGCCACCGCCTTACAGGCAGCCGAAACGGTGCCAAAGCAGAAAAATACACCCATGATTTTTTGAAAAAGGCAGGCTTAAAAGATGTCCGCTACCAGCCTTTTGAGGTGCAGTCGTGGTCACGCAATACCGTTTCGCTGGGAATAGATGCGGTAGGCAGTGATGCCTTCCCTGCAATGCCTACGGCAACCTTGGCACATTCACCCGCAGAAGCGAACGTAACTGCTCCCATTGTTGATTTGGGCAATGGATTGGCTGCAGATTTTGAAGCCGTAACCATGAAAAACATCGAGGGACGAATCGTATTGATGAACATAGGCCTTAACGATGTGCCTGCCGGAACAAAAAATCTGCATCGCTCGGAAAAAACGGCGCTTGCCATCAAATACGGTGCCGTGGGTGTAATTATGATTAACAACGCTCCCGGCAAAATCCTGCTCACAGGCACGGCTTCCGTTACGGGCAAAACCATTTCCGTTCCTGCTGTCAGCATTACCAACGATGACGGCATCAAACTGCGCGAAGAACTGAAAACGCGCCCGTTGATGGCACGCATCAAAATGACAAACAACATCGGCAATATCAAGGCGCGCAACGTAATCGGTACAATTCCGGGCAGCGACCCTTCGGCAGGTAAAATTGTGATTGGCGGCCATCTGGACTCTTGGGACTTGGCAACAGGCGCTGTGGACAATGGCATCGGTTCTTTTACCATTCTGGATATTGCCCGCACTTTTGCCGCACTAAATCTGAAACCTAAACGCACCATTGAATTTGTGATGTTTATGGGCGAAGAACAGGGGCTTTTGGGCTCGCGCCAATACGTGGAACAGGCAATTGCGGACGGCAGCATCAAAAACATAGACCTGATGATTAACGTAGATATGACTTCCAATCCTACGGGCTTTGCCGTACAGGGGCAACCACAGGCGGAGGCTTTTTTCAAAGCAATTGGCGAAAAACTGAAAGCAATTGACAATAGTTTTACCAATACTTTCAGTTCGGGAGCGGGGCTGCATTCCGACCATCAACCGTTTATGCTGCAAGGCGTGCCCGTAATGAATTTTTCAGGAAGCCTGCCGGCAAGTGTTGTGCAGTGTTACCATGCCGACTGCGACAACATGAATCTGGTGGATGAACAGGCTTTGAAGCATACGGTGCGCATGATGAGCATGGCGCTTTACGAAATTGCCAATGCACCGGAACTGCCGTTGCAAAAAATGGATGATGAAACCGTTAAAAACTTCTTGATTTCCAACGGATTGAAAGAGCCGCTCGTAATCAGTGGCGACTGGCGCTGGGGCAAGTAAAAAAATGGCTTAGCAAACAAAACCCCGACAGGTTGCAACAACTTGTCGGGGTTTTGTTTATTCCGTATCCTGATGATTTTTTACACTGTGTCAAACAAATCTTTCACGCCGATTTTGCGGCTGACGGTAAATCCCTCGCCGTATTGTACGCGGATAGACTGTCCCATTTCGCGGGCGCGTCCTTTCAAAAAATCCATAAATTCAGGTGTGGCAATAAAAGTAGGCTCATTGTTCATCCCGGGCACGTAAAACTGGGTCTGATAAGCCAAAATAGCCTGCATTTTTTGTTCCCAATAGTTGGAAATATCTACCACCAAATCAGGCTCTACATAGTTGCTTTGCAAAATGTGAAATATCTGCTCCGGTCTCCATGCTTGCTGTACTTTGCCTTCAAATACGGTTTCTATTTTTTTCAAGCCCGAAAGGAAACAGGAATCTTCCACAAGTTTGGCACCGCGTGCATGGTCGGGGTGGCGGTCGGCAATGGCATTGGCAATCACGATGCGCGGCTGAAATCTGCGAATCTGCGTAATGAGTGCCCGCTGATGAGCTTCGTCATTGACAAAAAAACCGTCTTTGAAACCCATGTTTTCGCGCACGGCAAGCCCCATGATGCGGGCAGCGGTTGCGGCTTCCTCGGCGCGGGTTTCTACTGTGCCGTTCGTGCCCAGCTCGCCTGCCGTCAGGTCTATGATGCCGACTTTGTAGCCTTTGGTTGCATGTGCAATCAGTGTGCCTGCACAGCCCAGTTCAGCATCGTCGGGGTGTGCCATTATTGCCAGAATGTCCAATTTCATGGCGCAAAATTGGTAGATTTGCCGCTCAAAACCTGACTTCACATGAAATTTGCCACCAAAGCCGTTCATGCAGGCGTTCAGCCTGACCCTTCTACGGGTGCTATCATGACCCCGATTTATCAGACTTCTACCTACGTGCAGGAGTCGCCCGGCAAGCACAAGGGCTATGAGTACGCCCGCACGCAAAATCCGACCCGCGATGCTTTGCAGGCAAGCCTTGCCGCATTAGAAAATGGCAAACACGGGCTTTGCTTTGCTTCGGGGCTGGCTGCGATAGATACGGTGATTAAAACGCTCAACCCGGGCGATGAGGTGATTGCTACCAACGACCTCTATGGCGGCACATACCGACTCTTTGTGCGCGTTTTTGAAAAATATGGCATTCGGTTCAAGTTTATTCCGATGAATGATGCCGAAGCAATCGCCGCGCATTTTACCCTGCAAACCAAGTTGCTTTGGATTGAAACACCGACCAATCCGCTGCTGAATGTGATTGATATTCAGCGCGTTTGCCAAATCGCACACGCACACGGCGCAAAAGTGGCGGTAGATAATACATTCGCTTCGCCCTACCTGCAAAACCCGCTGGATTTGGGCGCAGATTTGGTGATGCACTCCGTAACCAAGTACATCGCGGGGCACTCCGATGTAGTAATGGGTGCGCTCATCACCAACGACGACGAGTGGGCGGCGCAGTTTAAATTCCTGCAAAATGCAGCGGGTGGAGTCCCCGCACCGATGGATTGCTTCCTTGTGCTGCGCGGCATCAAAACGCTGCACCTGCGCATGAAAGCCCACTGCGAAAACGGACAAGTTGTTGCTAATTTTCTTGCCAATCACCCCAAAGTGGGACAGGTTTGGTGGCCCGGGCTGCCTTCGCACCCTAACCATGCGGTTGCAGCATCGCAAATGCGCGGCTTTGGCGGTATGATGTCGTTCACGCTCAAAAACGACAGCGTAGAAAATGCCATCCGCGTGATGGAAAATCTGGAGCTTTTCAGCCTTGCCGAAAGTTTGGGCGGAGTAGAGTCGCTTTGCGGACATCCTGCTACGATGACTCATGCAAGCATTCCGAAAGAGGAGCGCGAAAAAGCCGGCCTCCGCGATTCGCTCATCCGCCTCAGCGTCGGCATTGAAGATGCCCAAGACCTTTGCGAAGACTTAGACCGCGCCTTGGCATTGGTTTAGGGTTTATTGTATAGAACGCGGATGATGGCAGATTTCGCGGATGAACACAGATATTTGATTGATAAGCGTACTTTCGGAAAAATGATAAGGTGGGAAAATGCGGTTAGCGCTACCGATATTAAACCCCTAAGGGGTATTCCGTAATTGCATGCGCGTTGCACGCGCCGTTGCATGCGCTGCACCTTGTGCCGTAGGCACTGCATATCGGTAGCAAAATACCAATCAGCGTAAACCCGCGTCATCCGTCCATAATCCGCGTTCCAAAAAAAACAACAATATGAAACAAACGATAGAAAACTGGTTTCAGCACCTGCAAGATGATATTTGCGCAGCCTTAGAAATTGCCGACGGCATCGGCAAGTTTGAGCAGGACTTGTGGCAGCGCGAGGGTGGGGGAGGCGGCAGAAGCCGCGTGATGCGAAACGGTGCGGTGATAGAAAAAGGCGGTGTCAATTTTTCTGCTGTCTTTGGCGAGCCGCCCGAAAAAATGCTTGCTGCATTAAAACTTGACAAGGCAGATTTTTTTGCCACGGGCGTATCCATTGTGTTGCATCCACGTAGCCCCATGGTGCCGATTATCCACATGAACGTGCGCTATTTTGAAATGAGCAACGGCATCTGGTGGTTCGGCGGCGGTATTGATTTGACCCCGCACTATGTAGTACCTGAGCAGGCAACTTGGTTTCACCGCCAACTGAAAGCCGTTTGCGACAAGCACGATACAGCCTATTATCCCGAATTTAAAAACTGGGCAGACGATTATTTTTACATCAAACACCGCGGAGAAACGCGGGGCATCGGTGGCATTTTCTTTGACCACCTGAACACCCAAAAAACAGGCAAAATCAAGGAAGAACTGTTTACTTTCGTGCAGGATGTGGGCAGAGCTTTTGCACCGATTTACACGCATCTGATACAACTCAACCGCAATTTGCCTTTTGGCGAACGGGAAAAACAGTGGCAGCAACTGCGGCGCGGGCGCTATGTGGAATTTAACTTGGTGTGGGATAAAGGCACTAAGTTTGGCTTGGACACCGACGGGCGGACGGAAAGCATTTTAATGAGTATGCCGCCTCAGGCACACTGGGAATATAATTTTATTCCACAAGAAGGCAGCCCCGAAGCGGCAACACTCGCGCTGTTGAAAAAAGGAGTAGATTGGGCGAATTAAAGCGCACTTTTAATCAAACAACTCCTTTTCATGCTGGCCTGCGCGCCTTTCTAATTGCGCAAGCGGCAAAGTAATCAGATGACCGATGGGTTTTCCTGCTCTGTAAGTAACTACACGCAGCGTAATGGCTCCTTCCGGCAGTTCAAAAGGCTTTTCATAGCGCGGTGAGCGATTGTCGGGCATGGAGTCGTCTATGGTATAATAAATTTGCAAGTCGGGAATTTCCGTTGCCATTTCAACTATCAGGTTGCCGTTTTTTTTGGTGGTTTGGATGATAGCATCATACACCGATTTGGCATAATTGATACCTGCTACATCGGCGCGAAGAAAATGGCGCTCCATGCGGCGGGTAAAATCCTGCCAGTTTTTGCCTTCCTTCGGCGACCACGCTACTTCCGACAAAGCCCATGCGCGCGGGTAGCTCATGTATTCCAAATGGCGGAAATTGGGAATTTGTTCTGTCCAGATATTTCCCTGCGCACCCAAAATATATTGCGGGTTAATGCCTTCGGGTACAGGCTCAAAGCTGTAAACTTTTTTGGCGCGCAGCGAAGCGTAAATAGGCGGCTCAATGCTTGCCTCGCCTTGCTGATAGTCAAAATAAGCGTAGGTTGTGGGCGACATTACGACTTGATGTCCTTCTTTGGCTGCTTCTATGCCGCCTTTCATACCGCGCCAACTCATGATGGCCACGTCGGTAGGTACGCCTCCTTCCAGTACTTCGTCCCAACCCATCATTTTTTTGCCTTTGGATTTGATGATTTTTTCTACTCTACTCATGAAATATCCCTGCAAATCTTCTACGTGCCTGATTTTGAGTTTTTTCATAAGAGCCTGACAGTCAGGATTATTAGCCCAATAGCCTTTATAACATTCGTCGCCGCCCGCATGGATGTAAGGAGCGGGAAACAACATGGCCACTTCGGTAAATACTTTGTCCAAAAATTCATAAACTTTCTCATCGGATGGATTCAAAGTGTTGTCCACCAGCATTTTAAAAGTTCCGTTTCCGTACCATTCCGAAAATGCCGTTCCCGGATTTACATATACCTTCTGTTGGGTACAACTCAATTCGGGATAGGCGGCAATGGCAGCCATACTGTGCCCGGGTACATCTATTTCAGGAATAATGGTTACGTGTCGTGCCTGCGCATAGGCGACAATTTCGCGGATGTCATCGTGGGTGTAGTAGCCGCCGTAAGTGGCGGGTTCATCGGGTTGCGGGTCTTTGCGGGTGTTGAAATGGCCGTAGCGCTGCACCCGCCAAGCACCCACTTCGGTGAGTTTGGGCAGCGATTTAATTTCTATGCGCCAACCGTTGTCATCGGTCAAATGCCAATGTAACGTGTTGAATTTCAGGCGCACCATTTGGTCAATGTATCGCTTCACTTCTTCTTTGGTGAAGAAATGACGGCTTACGTCCAGCATGATGCCGCGCCAGCCAAAGCGGGGATAGTCCAAGATTTCTACTGCCGGTATTTGCCAGTTGGCAGTTGTGGCAGTCGGGCTTTCTATTGCTTCGGGCAGGAGTTGTAAAAGCGTTTGCATACCGTAAAAAAGTCCTGCACTTGTGTTGGCATTTATTTGCACGACTGCCGAAGAAACTTTCAGTTGATAGCCTTCTTTGCCGATTTTATCATCTGCATTTTTGTTGATTTGCAGCAATACACTGCCCGATGAGGATTTTTGAGGCTTTACGTTCCAGCCCGTAGCCCTGTTGAGGTGCATGGCCAGCATCTCTCCGACGGGTAGGGCGGCATCATCTGCACAGGCAATTTTGACGGCAGGACTCAGTTTAAAAAATCCTGTTTTTGTTTGTAGGCTGACCGGCCGCGGAATCAGCGCGATGCCGTCTTTGGAAGATTGTGCCGGCAGAGATAGTCGGCAAAATGATACCAAAACAAAAAAAATCAGTAGTTTTTTCATTTTCGCAAATCAGATTAGTGAGTTTGCAAGGTAATAAAAAAATGGTCGTATTGCGCAGATAGCGCATTTGCCGAAAAAGAAGGATTTTCGCAGGCAAAATGTTTTTTATGCTGATTAACAGGTTATCGGGCGGCTTGGGCAACCAATTGTTTCAATATACTTTTGGTTTGTATCTGGAACTGATTCACCGACGCAAAGTGCTGACAGATGCCGCCTATCTGTCGGCTAACAGGGGGGCGTTGTTGCTGACACAGCGAGATTACAGTCTGGATATTTTCAATGTTCGCCCCCGATTTTGCAATCAGTGGCATCTGGCGCTTTTTCAGCAAAGCCGTTATTGGCGTTTGAATGCTCTTGCTGAAAAACTTTTTGACATTCGGGCGTATCAATACGTAGAAGAGTCCGACAATTTTTCGGGGGCGGAACATCTACCGCGCCATGCTTTGCTGACGGGGATTTGGCAGGATTACCGCTATGTGCAGGCTGTGGCAACCGAACTCAGAAAGCAACTGCAATTTCGGCACAGGCTTGCCAAAGAGGCTCTGCATTGGCAGCAAAAAATTGATAATCAGCCTATTGCAGTGGCATTGCACGTGCGGAGGGGTGATTATCTGAAACCGCATGTGGCACAGTTGCTGCCGCCGCTTGCTTGGGATTATTACCTGCAAGCCATTGAAAAAGTGCAACGTCAATTCGGGGCAGAGGCGTTTTTTTATGTTTTTTCTGATGATACGGAATGGTGCCGCACGCAATTTGCAACCATTGATATTCCCTATGCCATTGTACCTAATCGTTTTGACAATCAGCCTTTTGCAGATTTTCAATTGATGACCCGCTGCCGACATTTTGTAATTGCCAACAGTACTTTTTCGTGGTGGGGGGCATGGTTGGGCACAGCTCCCGACAAACAGGTATGGACACCTGCTCAATGGTATGCCACCCCTGAATTGAATCGGGAAAAACGGTCTAAATTAGTGCCGCCCGACTGGCATACTGTTTAATTTTGCGCATCCTGACTGATTTCAGCCACATTCGTGGGAGGGTATGCACCATGTTTATCAGTAAGTGAGCAGTTTACCGCGTTCTTTTCTTTCGCTTATTAAACTGCTGGCAGGGACTTTGTCCGCTGACAGAGTTTTATTAGGCTATCCCTGCCGGCGGCTGAAAGCGCGGCTGCAAGCCCTGTCAGTGGATTCGGATAAAAGCGTTTTAATCTGCTCACCTGCTTCCAAGAAGCATGTGGAATAACAGGTGCAAACCGAACTGTTTATTTGTTGAAAATCAGAGGGTTAAAAAATTACCGAAGGCTGTTTTATGATGATACCCGAAATCAACCTGCAAGCAAATCAAAAGCTGTATTTCGCATCCGACTTTCACTTAGGCTATCCCGATTATACCACAAGTTTGGAAAGGGAGCGAAAAATTATCCGTTGGCTGAATGCGGTGCAGGATACGGCAGCGCATATTTTCCTGATGGGTGATTTGTTTGAGTTTTGGTTTGAATATGGGCATGTTGTACCCAAAGGGTATGTGCGGCTGTTGGGCAAAATTGCCGAATTGACCGATGGGGGAGTGCCTGTGAGCATCTTTACGGGCAATCATGACCTTTGGATGTTTAAATATTTTACACAGGAATTGGGTACGCCGGTTTATTACAACCCGCAATCGTTTGTTTGCAACGGGAAAAAACTGCTCATCGGGCACGGTGATGGTTTAGGCCCCGGAGACATCCCTTACAAGCTGTTGAAAAAATACTTCTTTGAGGTCAAATTTTTTCAATGGTGTTTTGATAAACTCCCTGCTTTTATGGGGGTAGGATTTGCCAATGCGTGGTCGCGCGAAAGCAAGAAGAAGGGCAGTGTACACCATTTTTTGGGTGATGACGAATGGATTTGGCAATATTGCAAGAAAAAACATCGGGAAAATCCGCATCATTTCTACATTTTCGGGCATCGGCACTTCCCGCTTGACCTCACCGTAACGGCTGACAACTGTGATTTTACGGGGCGCTATATTAATTTAGGTGAATGGATGAATTTTTGTACCTATGCCTGTTTTGACGGAACACATGCCCAATTGC
This sequence comes from Rhodoflexus caldus, assembly GCF_021206925.1. Taxonomy (NCBI): domain Bacteria; kingdom Pseudomonadati; phylum Bacteroidota; class Cytophagia; order Cytophagales; family Thermoflexibacteraceae; genus Rhodoflexus; species Rhodoflexus caldus. The sequence continues at coordinate 74,491 of NZ_JAJPRF010000017.1, forward strand.
ACAGTTTTGAAAATACTTATGCTTTGTAGCCTGCTGTTAGGGGGGGAACTCTGCGCACAGGATACGCTGCGGCACTATAAAACGATTACTGTTAAACAAGTCGTAGCACTCTCGGCAGACAATTACGACAACATTTACATAGCCGATAAACAGGGAAATATCCACTCCTACGATTCGCTTGGCAATCATTTGCTGACCTACTCGCCGCCGGAAGTGGCAGAAGTAACCTTGCTGGATGCTCGTTCTACGGTGCGCATTTTTGCCTTTTACCGCGAATTACAGGGCTTTGCGCTGCTCAATCGCTTCCTTACCCCCATTGAGTTGTACCGATTTCAACTGCCCGACGGCGGCTTTGTACGCATGGCGGCTCAGGCGGCTGATAATACCTTTTGGATTTATGATGATGTTGCTTTGTCATTAAAAAAATTTGACAAAAAATTTGGACGCACCCTGCTGCAAACCGATTTGAGCCTGCTGCTGCCCAATGCCTCGTTAGACATTACCTACATGGCAGAGTATCAGAACATGCTGTTTGTGCTGGCAGAAGGCTACGGGATTTTGCAGTTTGATAATATGGGGAATTTCATTCGTCGCTTGCCTGCCGCAAGTTCTTGTTTCACGCTTAGTGGAGATGCTGTTTTTTACTTTGAAAACAAGCAAATTATCAGGCAAGAACTCTACTCCAACCGGCAAACAACATTTGTTCTTGATATTCCTGTTACTCAAATGAAAGGGCTGGTAGTAACGGGTAGTGGCATCATCACACTTGAAGAAAATTTGTTAAGATTTTGGCGGCAGTAGATTTAACAAAGTACATATGTGATTTAACCATTTCTTAACATACTCTTAGAAGCCGATGGCGGAAATTTGCGTCTCCTAAAATAAGGTATTATGCGCAAATTCTACACATTTTTTCACTTGCTCTTTTGGGGCATGCTCTTGTTACTCGTGCCGCTGAATCAGGCATGGGCACAAGCTGTTTCCATGACAGGCACTACTGGCTCTTACAGTCAGGATTTTAACACACTTATTACGATAGGTACGGGCACATGGACTGACAACAGTACGATTTCCGGCTGGTATGCCCAGCGAAGTGGTACCGGGACAACTATTGTAGCTAATGACGGTGGCGCTAATGCAGGCAATCTCTACAGCTATGGCACAGCAACGACCTCTGAACGTGCATTGGGTAGCGTAGGTTCAGGCGGTGCTGGAGCAGGTAATTTTGCATGGGGGGTACAATTGCAAAACAATACAGGTAGCACTATCACCAACCTCACATTAGCTTACACAGGCGAGCAGTGGAGAAATAGTGGAGCGGTAGTTCAATCTGTTACAGTCTGGTACAGAATATCTGCTACCGAAAATACAGCGCTTACACCCAACAATAGTACAGGTTGGACGCAGGTAACAGCACTTGCTTTTAATAGTCCTGTTACCGGAGGAACAGCTAGTCCTTTGGATGGTAATGCGGCCGCTAATAGAGTAGTATTTCCTGCTACTGCTATTTCAGGCTCGCTTTCTATTCCTGCCGGACATTATATCATGATTAAGTGGGATGACCCTGACCACTCCGGCGCTGACCATGGTTTGGCAATAGACGATGTAACAATTTCATGGACAAGTGCGCCTAACCCTGCGCCCACTGCCGCACTGACCACGGCTCCTAACGTTACTTCCGGTGGGGGTACAGCGTATAACTTTACGGTTACTTACACAGATAACAGCAATGTTAATTACAGCACGCTTGACAATAACGATATAGAAGTTACCGGCCCGGGCGGTTTTAGCCAGTTTGCTGATTTTATCAGTGCTGTGCCTGCCGCCAATTCGCCCAGCATTGTGGCAACCTACCGCATTACGCCTCCCGGTGGTTCTTGGGATGCAGCCGATAATGGCTCTTACACTATTGCGATGCGTGCCAACCAAGTTACCGATGATGCAGGTGCTCCTGTGGCTGCCGGTACCTTAGGCAATTTTAACGTCAATATATTTGCGGCCATTTCTTTAACAACCGCTCCTTACACACAAGATTTCAACAGCCTTGCTAACACCGGAACAAGCAATACCACCGTGCCATTTGGTTGGTATTTTGCTGAGTCGGGCACAGCAGCTAACGCTGCCTATCGCGCTGACGACGGTGGTTCAAATACGGGCGATACTTACAGCTACGGCGACACAGGCAGCAATGAACGTGCTTTTGGTGGCTTGCAGAGCGGTTCATTAGTGCCTGTTATAGGTGCTGCCATCACCAACAACACAGGTGCCCCAATTACATCGCTGCGCATTCTTTATAAAGGAGAATTGTGGCGCGTAGGTACTGCTTCGCGCGAAGACCGATTGGATTTCCAGTACAGCACCGATGCTACCGGTCTTACTTCGGGTACATGGACAGGAGTAAGCCAGTTAAACTTTTCAACGCTTAATCCTGCATTGGCTTCTTATGTAGGCACAACAGGTGCAAAAGACGGTAATGTAGCTTCTGTTTCAATTGTACATACGATTACAGGCTTAAATATTCCTGACGGCGCAACTTTCTGGATTCGTTGGTCAGACTTTAATGCTGCCGGTTCTGATGACGGTTTGGCCATAGATGATGTGGTGATTCAGGTTGATACGGGCACGCCTCAGGTAGTGCTTAATTCTGCTCCGAATGTTACCGTAGGCGGAGGCACTTCTTATGATTTCAGCGTTACCTATACCGACAACGTGCTTGTTGAGTACGTTACGTTAGGCAACGGCGACTTACAGGTTACCGGCCCGGGCGGCTTCAGCCAGTTAGTAACCTTCGTAAGCGCTGTACCTGCCACAAGTGCACCAAGTATTACGGCAACTTACCGAATCACTCCTCCCGGAGGTTCATGGGATGCGGCGGACAATGGTGTATATACCATTGTCATGCGCACTAACCAAGTGGAAGATAACGAGGGATATGCGGTAGACGGCGGCACGATTGGTACGTTTACGGTGAATATAGCCGGCCCGATGACCATTGCGGCTGCTCGTGCCACGCCTTTTGGTACAACAGTTACGGTTACGGGTGTTGTTACGGTTGCCAACCAGCATGGCGGTACCGTATTTATTCAAGATGCTACCGGCGGTATTGCTTTGTTTGACAATACAGCACCTTTTATGAATCAAGACCCTGATTTGCTTATTGGCAAAGAGGTTACGGTTACGGGCGTTGTATCGGAATTCGGACGCAGCGGTGGTACATATCCTGCCGGTACGCCTTACAGTGGTCTTACTCAAATTTCACCCGTTCTTTCATATACCATCGGTGCAAACGTAGGTGCGCCTGCGCCTAAGCCGCTTACGCTGAATACATTAAGCGAAGCAGATGAAGGCGAGTTGATTGAAATACCGAATGTTACATTTTCTATCAACAACCGTGGTATATTCGTACCTAATGCAAGTTTCTCTATTTCGGATGCTTCCGGCAGCGGCGTATTACGCACGCCTAACACCATTTTCAACAACTTTAATTTGTTAGGCAAAGTCATACCGGCTACTTCTGTTAAAATCGTGGGTGTTTTGAGCCAGTTTGCAGGCGGGTATCAAATTGTGCCGCGTTTTGTAAGCGATGTTGATGGAGCAACTTCTGCTACTACTCCTCACGATGCCATTCCTGCCAATGAAACGCTGGATATTGTAACCCTTAACGTGGAATGGTTCGGACATCCGAGCAACGGGCCTACTGATGACAACTTGCAGCGTACCAATTTGGCAACTGTTCTTAATCAGTTGCAAGCCGATGTTTATGTGTTGCAGGAAATATGCAATGTGGCACAGTTTAACAGTTTGGTGAGTGCCATGCCCGGCTATGCGGCTAAACTTGTAACAGAATGTTTCTCCAACCGTCCTTCTTCGCCTACCGGTGCACAGATAGATGATGGACAGAAAATAGCATTTATCTACAAAACATCGGTTATTACGCCCGATGCCACATTTAACGGAGGTGAACCGCTCTGCTATTTATCAGGTTATCCTGTACCTCCCGATTATCCGCAGCCTTTTGGTGCTTCAATTAGCAATCCGAGCCGTTTCTGGGCAAGTGGCAGATTCCCTGCATTGTTTGTAGTAGATGCTACAATCAACGGTGCTACTCGCAAGTTGCATTTGTTTGGTATTCATGCGCGTGCTAACAGCAGTTCTGTTGCTCTTGAAAATTACAGTATGCGTAAATTTGACATCAATGCGTTCAAGCAACGCTTAGATGTGGATTTTCCGAATGCTAATATCATTGTTGCGGGTGATTACAACGACGACGTGGATGTTACGGTTTCCGATAATCCGTTAAACGGCCCGTCTACATACGATGTGTTTGTCAATGACCCTGCGGCCTATCGTGTGTTGAGCGGTTCATTGAGTGCTCAGGGATGGCGTTCTTATGCCTCTCGCACCAACATGATTGACCATATCATGGTTTCCGATGAGCTGTTCAATAACCATTTGGCCGGTAGTGAGTTGGTAATAGACCCATACTCTTTGTTGCCTAACTTTAACTTTAATACAACTGTTACCGACCACCTGCCCGTAGGAACTCGTTTCCGCTTCGCAGAAATAACCGTAACGCCTGCATCTTTGGCAGCATTCAATACAACTTACGGTACTCCGGCTGCTGTTCAGAGTTTTACGGTTAGTGGAGACTACCTCTCCGCAGGTATTACCATTACTGCTCCTGCCGGATTTGAGGTTTCTACCAATTCTTCATCAGGTTTTGCGGCAAGTATTACCATAGGAACGGCTCCGACGGTTGCCGCTACTACTATTTATGTGCGTTTAAAAACCGATGCAACCGTAGCAGGTAGTCCTTACAGCGGAAATATTACAGTAGCAAGTGCAGGTGCAGCTACCAAAACCGTAAGCATCCCGAATAGTACGGTAAGCCCCAAACCGCTGACCGTAACGGGTGCCATGGCGCAAAACAAGGTTTACGACGGTACAACAACGGCAACCATCACGGGTGCAAGTTTAGTAGGTGTCATTGCGCCTGATGTAGTCACCGTATCGGGCAGCGGCACTTTTGCCGACAAGAACGTAGACACGAACAAACTCGTAACCGCCAACCTGACGCTGGGCGGCGCGGATGCAGGCAACTATACCCTCACGCAGCCGACAGGTTTGACAGCCAACATTACGCCTAAACCTTTGACCGTAACAGGCTTAACCGCTCAAAACAAGACTTTTGACGGCAATACCAATGCAACCATCACAGGTACGCCTGTGCTGAGTGGTGTCATTCCGGATGATATGGTGAGCTTGACAGGCGCGCCCGTAGGTGCGTTCAACACACCAACCGTAGGTACCAACAAACCCGTAACGGTTACAGGTCTTTCTCTGACAGGTTTGGATGCGAACAACTACGTCTTGCAACCTTTGACCTTGTTGGCATCCATCAATGCCGCCGTTCCTCCGCGCCCCGTTCCTGCGCCTCCATCAGGCTTAAACCTGAGCACGCTGCCTGTTTTGCAGGACAGAGTGTTTAACCCGCAAGGTGAGCTCATCAATGCGCAGATGCAGTTGCAAAACGGTCAGACGGCACAGCGGACGGTTTCAGGGCCGATAGTCCCCGTGTTTGAGCGCGGACAATTGGTCGGCTATCGCATCACAGGTGCAGGTACGGTATGCTTCACCTTCTTCGGTGAGCCCAATACCAA